>CACWKM010000038.1 GCA_902761475.1 uncultured Bacteroidales bacterium | reverse complement strand
AATCGCCAGCAGGGATGCCAGCAATTTCAAACGTCTGGAAGCTCCAAGTAGAGCTAAAGTCAGCATTCTGTGCGATGGTGGCCAATTCAGTCCACTCGTAGCGGTCGGCGCTGTAAAGCACCTTCGCACTCATGCCCGACGCGCTGCGGGCAGCAAGATCCACACTTGCCGTCTCACCCTCAGCCACGCGCAACAGCGGAGTGATGGCGCGACCAGTCGAAGTAGAGGCATAGAGGTAATGGTTGCCCAAGTTGTCGGCGCTCTTGCTCAGGTTGGTGTTGCCACGCACCCAGCCAGCGGGAACCACGTTATTACCCACCAGGTTCTCGAAGTCCTCGAAGAACTTGTCGCTGATGACGATGTCGGCCTCCTCGGTGGCAATGGTGTAGTCGTCGGCACACACGAAGGCAATCTTTGCCTTGCCCTCAAAGCCCTGAGTGGGCACGAAGCCAAAGTCGGGCGTCACCGATGCACCAGCCTCCAAACTTTCGATGGCTTTCTCAGCCACCACATCGTTGCCGAAGTACAACTTTGCCGTGATGGCACCCTCGGCACTGGCAGCCACGTTCAACAGCGTGGCACTGGCAGCATAAGACTTGTTGATGGCACCCTTGGCAGGAAGAGTGCTCGACGAAATCATCAGGTCGTGAGCCACGGGAACCACTTCGCCACCATAGATGTTGTCAATATAGACGTAACCTGCTGCGAAAGCAATGTAGTATTCGCCAGCGGGAATGCCATCGATAACGATGGTGGCGGGGTCGTAAGGAGTGCTATAATATGAGTCTGCCTTGGTCTTGGGCAGCTCATTGTTAGCAATCTCCTTGAGCAGCGTCCAGTTCTGGCGGTCGGCGCTGTAGTACACCTTCAGACCATAGCTGCTGTCAGTATCGGAAGCGCTCCTGCGGCCTACGTCCACGCTCATCTGCTCGCCAGCCTCAAAACTCAGCAGCGGAGTGATGAACTTGGGCCAAGCATTGGCGGTACCATTCTCAAGACGTCCGCTGGCGACGCTCCAATTACTACCCTCGTTGACAAAGCCAGCGGGGATACCGTCGCTGAAGTCCACAAAGAGTTTGCTGGGATCGACCAGCGTAGCACTCAGAGCAATGTTGAAGTCCTCGATGCCAGCACCGCTAATCACCAAGTTACCGCTCTTGATGCCGGGGTCGCCCACGACGCTGATGTTCACGTCCTGGCTCTCGCCACTGGCGAGGTTCACCTCGGCCACATCCACAGCAAAGCCCTCGGGGGCAGTGATGGTGGCTGCAAGAGGAGCAGCACCGGTGCTTCTAATCGTGATGGTCTTTGCAGCAAGCGAAGTGCCCATGCCAAAGGAGAGGGCGTAACCGCTTTCAATGTTATTGCCATCGTACTTCACGCCCAAGCCCGGCTCATAGGGAACGGGCTCTATCCAAGAACCAGTCTTTGTGCTATTGCCAAAGTCCTCGCGGGCATCATAGCGCATACGAGCAGAGTGCTGCGCATAGGCCAACTGCACGGGGATTTCGATGGTGGTCGATTCGCCAACAGCGAGGGGCACGGTGATGGGCACAGTGAGAAGTGCCACATCGGTAGCGTTATACTCAACAATCGAAATGGAGTAGTGGGTCGTGCCCACAGCGATGTCGCGGAAACCCGTGTTGGTCACAGCCACCGTGTAGGTGAACGAGAAGTTGTTGTCAGCGTCGCAATAGACTGTCGTACTTCCAGCAAGACTTACACTGTTGATGGTCAAGCCATAGTACTCAATCTCGGCGCTACCAGACACTTCGAAGTCGTCGATAATCACTTGGCTACCGGCAATGCCCAAACGCTCGCCAGCGAGGCCGGTCACTGTGACGGTGAACCAACTCTCCTGACCCAGTTCGGTGTCAGTGCCAGTCTCATCGACCATGGCCTCGCCGTTGGTCCATGAGTCGCTGCTCTTAGTGACTTTCCAAATCTTAATACCTGTGTTAGAAGAGGCACTGGCGGTGGCTTTCACCTTCAGTGTCACGGTACCTGTGATGGGCGGGGTGATGAGCTCATCGTTCGACCAACTCCAGTAAGATACCTGGGTGCCAATCTTGAGCGCACCGCTACCATCAACGCCTTCGGTAGCACTGTAGGTATAGGTCACGCTACCAGCGGTTTTGTGATCCCAACCTGCATCCACCTTGAAGCCAGAGGTTGTGCTGATGGCGGTGTTGAAATCTACGCTGTAGTTCGGCACCACCTCGGCAGCACTAGCCCACAACGAGCCCAGCAGCAATGCTGTCACCAGGCTCATGAAGTAGTTCAGATGCTTCATAAAAATGTTAATAATTTGGTTATTAAATAATGTATATAATAATATAATGTGTCATTGTCGTGTGCAGGACAATGTCCTCGTTGTTGCCGTCGCGCGCACGCTGTCATGCGCGCGACGGCAGCCAGACTGTGATTGTTACTCCAGTCCTGCGAGGATGTTGACGATGGCGGCTATATCGACCGCCGTGATGTATTTGTCGCCGTTCACGTTGGCACGACCGGCATAGTTGTCGGGATCATCCAGACCGGCAAGGATGTTGACCACGATGGCCAAGTCGGCCGCCGAGACCACACCGTCACCGTTCACGTCGCCGCGCGGCAACGTCTTCACATGCTGGAACTCGAAGTTGTCATAGAATGCGCCCAGGCATTCGGTGGCCACGCTCTTGAGAGCCACAAACACCTTCTGGCCGGCATACTCGCTCAGGTCGTAACTCAGGTGATCCCACGACACGTTGTTGTAGAGTTCGGGAGTGAACGAACTGCCCACCTGGGTGAACGAGTTGCGGTCGGTGGCACTGGTGGCGCTCACCAGCACGCTCACCGTGGGGCAACCTGCAGGAAGCACGCTGGTCACGCTCTCCCAGTTGCGCATGTCAAACTCAAACTTGGTGTTCTCGCCCACCTCAACCTGCTCGGCGGTGACAATCCAGTCTTCGAAGGTGCCCTCGGTGTTGCAGCGCGTCATGAGCGACTGGTGACCGTGAGGCTCCTTGAGCGAATTGTAGCACTGCGAATCGTTGAGCACGAAGAACGACAGAGCCGTACCGTTGTTGGGGAAGTCCCAGAAGGTGAGCGGCGACGTGGCTTTGCGGTCCACATCGATGCCCACGAAACCGGCGGGCACCACGCCCGTGGCATCGTGCTCAAAGCCGTAGTAACGGAAGTCGGCAGGCAAGGCGATGGCCGACACCGGCAGGGTCGCCTCGCTACCGTCGCTAAACGTGATGGTGAGCGCATCCTCCACCTCCACCGGTTCGTCGGTGGCCACGCCCTTGGCGTCGAAGGTGACGGTGAACGTCACGCTACCGGCACCGGCAATCTCAGTGCCCGGCTCAAGGCTGGTGCTGAACGCGGCATCGTTAAACGACACCCCGCTCACCTGCACGGCGTTGCTGCCCAGGTTGCTGGCGGCAATCACGGGGCTCGTCTCGGGTTGGTCGGCGTTCACGCGATAAGCGCTCCAGCCATCCACGTTGAAGGCAATCTCGGCACCAGCGGCCTCAATCTTCACATCGTCGAGGGCGGCACCGTCGGCACTGCCCGCCATGGCGGTGTAGCGCCAGCGGAATTGCACCGTCTTGCCAGCATATTCGCTCAAGTCGATGGGCTCGTAGAACCAGTAGTGGTCGTCGCTCGAAGCATCGGGGTCGCTGAGCGTCGACAGGGTGGTCCACTCGCCATCGGCAAAGATTTCAAAGTAGGTGATATCGCGCCCGTTGCTGCCCGTGGTAGTGTTCAAGCGCACGGTCTCGGTGTCGTGAATGAGGCTCACGGGAGCATCGTTGCCCCACCAGAAACTCATGTGCATGTCGCCGGTAGCGGGCAACTTCACGTCGGGAGTGGCCAGGATAGCCTCCTCGCCCAGGTTGCGGCTCCACGCCATCATGCTGTGCGAGCCGTTGAAGGGATAGTAGTCGCTGCGGGTCCACTTGGTGAGCGACGTGGCCTGCGAGAACCAGCCCATGGGAAGAGCCGACTCGCCCTCAAAGCCCTCAATCCAGGGGAACTCAGCAATGACGACGATGGGCTGCGTGGTAAAACTCCACGTGGCAACGCCCTCGGCATCGCCAGCACCGTTGTAGGGAACCACCTTCCAGTAGTAGGTGGTAGCACCCTCGGCAGCAGCGATGGTATAGGTGGTGGCAGTGCCCAAGTCCTCGCCATCGAGCACGTCGAAGGCCTCGGCCGAGGTGCCCAGATAGAGTTTGTAGCCCTCGGCAAACTGTGCCTCGGTCCAACTCAGCACCACGTTCTTGGGATAGATGTCCACAGCCTCATCGGCGGGCGCAATGAGTTCGCTGAGCCCAGGTGCGTCGTTCTGGCCGGCAAGGTTGGGCAGCAGCACGCGGTCGATGATGAAGGTGCTGGCATCGTCCATGCCATATTCGCTGTCGTAGTAGCACTCGGTGTTGACAAAGCGCACCACGGTCTCGGCACTCGAGTAGGCGCTCAGGTCAATCGACACGTTTACCAGTTCGTTGAGCACCGTGTAGTCGGCGGTCCACACCTTGCTGAAGGTTTCGCCGCCATCTTGGCTCACATACACCTCCAGGTCATTGCTGGGAATCTCCTCCTCGCCATAATAATAGGCGAAATAGGTGAACTTGAAGTCGTGGGGAGCATTGGGGTCGCTCAGGTCGATTTTGGGGGTGTTAATCCAACTCGAACTGATGAACGGCGAGCCGTTCATACTCAGGTCACCCTCGATGGTGATGTAGGATGAGCGCGACCACTGACTGATGCCGGTGCTCATCGACCATCCGGCCGGCGGGAACTGCTTGCCTTCGAACAACTCGAGCGTGTAGCCATCGGGCACAGCCTGCTTGTCGACGGTGATGTGGATTTTCACGTCGCCACCGTTGGTCTTGATGATAGCATCGGCCTCGGTGGGGCTGGTGAGCGAAGCGGTGTAACTCAACTTGAACGGAGCGGTCTCGTTGAGGTTCAGGTCCACCGACTCGGTGTCCATCACCAGGCCGATGCACTCGGGAGCCTCAAATCCCAAGACCTTGAGGCCCTTGAGGCCCACGTTCTTGATGGTCATCTGCTCACTGTAGAACTTCTCACCGATGTAGGTGGTGCCGAAACGGTATTCGCTCTGCGAAGCCTCGGCGATGGGTGTCGTGATTTGTTGCGACTTCTCCACCTTGATGTTGTCCAGGTAGATGATGTTACCCACCTCCTTGATGAGTTTGTGGATAAAACCAATCTTCACCTTCTTGCCAGCCCAGGGGCTCAGGTCGAGTTGCGAGGTGTTCACCATCCAGTTGCCCCAGATGTAGGAGCCATAAGGATCGGTGGGCACGCCGCTGTCGCGCACTTGCTGCTCGTTGGTAATGTCAAGAATGATGGTCTTCGTTTCGCCCTCAAACACTGCCACCTGCAAGGTGTTGTTGCCTTGAGACAGCACAGAATAGGCGGCAGCCTCCCAGTCAAAGGTCAGTTTGTAGGTGCCGTCGAGGTCGAGTTCGGGAGTGAAGAGGATTTCCTCGCGCGGGCCCTTGCCCGAACGCATCTCTTCGTTGTAGAGCGACGTGGGGGCGTCGCAGTAGGCGTAGTAGTGACCACTCATCGTGGTACCGCTCTCGGAATAGCCGATGGTCCAACGCCACCCCACGTGGTTGCCCGTGTAGGTGTTTTGGCGTGTCCATCCGTCGGGGAACACTTCGGTGGCACTGGTGCCCTGAGTGTTCTCAAAACCCTCGTCAATGATGGCCTGGGCCTGAACATTCAGTCCCACGCACAAAGCAACGACGAGTGTCATCATGATGCCGTAAATTTTACTCATAATGCTCCTGAAAATTGAATATGTTTGAAATAATGATGAATCATTATAGTGTCTTTTTACCTCAAGCAGCAATTTCCCTATTGTCGAGACAGCATAAACGCCAAAAAATGGGGCTCAAAATCGCTATTCTGAGCCGAATCACAACTTGATTAGGTTGCAAATATACGAAAAAATCAGCATTATAGCAAAAGAATTATCAAATAATAAGCGCCACACGACCGAAAACAGTCGTGCGGCGCCCATTTTTTTGCATAATTATTCGCATGGCGGCATCAGTTCGCATCAATAGACGCGCTTTGCCGTGACCGTGCGCCCATCCTTGTAGCGCGTAACCACCACGTTCACACCGCTATAGGGGCGCGTGCTGGCAATGCTGTACCGTTCCAGATGACGCAATACAGCGAATAATCCGTGATGTTCGACACGGGGTCGTTCTCGGCATCAAAGGTCACCTCGGTGAAACGCTCGGCGTTGAGGTGACGGTCCACATCCGATTCTATCTCGTCCTTGGTGAACGCTATGGGGGCGATGGTCGACGTGGTCTTGTAATCAGCGTTAAAACGCGCACCGAAAAACGTTAATGTGTGTTAATTCCCACGGAAATCCTTATATTTTGGGCAGTTTCGCTATCATTTCTTGGGGGGTGAGGCGCAGCACGGGATGGCGCCACGCGGGCGCGAGTTGGGCAAGAGGAATGAGGAAAAACAGGCGTTCGGGCAAATGGGGGTGAGGCACTTGCAGCGTGGGCGTGTCGATGACCCGCTCGTCGATGGCCACAATGTCGATATCGACCACGCGGTCGGCGTAGTGGCCGTCGGGGGTGCGGTGCGACGCGCTGCCCAACTGCCGCTCGATGTCGTGCAGGCGCGACAGCATGGTGTGCGGGTCGAGGGGGCTCGCGATGGCCACCCCCATGTTCAGGAAGTCGTGGGCGCTGCTGTAGCCCCATGCGGTGCTCTGAACGATGGTGGACAGGCGGCACACGCGTTCCTCATCGAGCCGAGCGAGCGCCGCGACAGCCCTCATCAGGTTGTCACGGCGCTCGCCCAAGTTACTGCCCACGTTCAGGTGGTAAAGCATGGCCTTAGAGGGTCTTCTGCACCTCCACCTCCTCGAAGGCTTCGATGAGGTCGCCCTGCACAAGGTCGTTGTAACTCTGCACGCTCAGACCGCAGTCAAAGCCGGCGGCCACTTCCTTGGCGTCGTCCTTGAAGCGCTTGAGCGAACCCAGGTTGCCTGTGAAGCGCACGATGCCGTCACGAATGACGCGCACCTTGGCCGAACGCTTGATTTTGCCTTCGCGCACGATGGCGCCGGCAATGGTGCCCACCTTGCTGATGTGGTACACCTGGAGCACCTCGGCGGTACCCATCACCTCTTCCTTGATGTCGGGCGAGAGCATGCCTTCCATAGCGCTCTTCACCTCCTCGATGGCGTCGTAGATGATGGAATAGAGACGAATGTCCACGCCGTCCTGCTCGGCCTGTCGCTTGGCGGCGGCGCTGGGACGCACCTGGAAGCCCACGATGTAGGCATCGCTGGCTGCCGCAAGCGTCACGTCGCTCTCGGTGATGGCACCCACAGCCTTGTGGATGACGTTCACCTGCACCTCGGGGGTGGACAACTTGATGAGCGAGTCGCCCAAGGCCTCGATGGAGCCGTCCACGTCGCCCTTGACGATGATGTTCAACTCGTGGAAGTCGCCCAATGCCTTGCGGCGGCCGATGTCCTCGAGCGTGATGCGGTGCTGGGTGCGCAGACCCTGCTCGCGCTGCAGTTGCTCGCGCTTGTTGGCGATTTGACGGGCCTCCTGGTCGGTTTCCATCACGTTGAACTTGTCGCCTGCCGTGGGAGCGCCGTTCAGGCCCAGGATGAGTGCCGGCGAAGCGGGGCCTGCCTCGGTGATGCGCTGGTTGCGCTCGTTGAACATGGCCTTCACCTTGCCATAGTGCGTGCCGGCGAGCACGATGTCGCCCACGCGCAACGTGCCGTTGTCCACAAGCACGGTGGCCACGTAGCCGCGACCCTTGTCGAGCGACGACTCGATGACCGAACCCGTGGCACGGCGGTTGGGATTGGCCTTGAGGTCGAGCAGGTCGGCCTCGAGGAGCACCTTCTCGAGCAACTCGTAGATGCCGATGCCCTTCTTGGCGCTGATGTCCTGGCTCTGGTACTTGCCGCCCCACTCCTCCACGAGGTAGTTCATGGCAGCAAGTTCTTCCTTGATTTTGTCGGGATTGGCACCCGGCTTATCAATCTTGTTGATGGCAAAGATGATGGGCACGCCTGCCGCGCTGGCATGGCTCAGTGCCTCCACGGTCTGCGGCATCACGCTGTCGTCGGCAGCCACAATCACGATGACGATGTCGGTGACCTTGGCACCACGGGCACGCATAGCGGTGAACGCGGCGTGGCCCGGCGTGTCGAGGAAGGTGATGCGACGGCCGTTCTTGAGTTTCACGTTGTAGGCACCGATGTGCTGCGTGATACCTCCAGCCTCACCAGCGATGACGTTGGTGTTGCGGATGTAGTCGAGCAGCGACGTCTTGCCATGGTCCACGTGACCCATGACGGTGACCACCGGCGGACGCTGTTCCAAGTCTTCGGGGCTGTCCTCCTCGTCGTGGATGGCATCGGCCACCTCGGCGCTCTGGTACTCGGTCTTGAAGCCAAACTCCTCGGCCACGATATTGATGGTCTCGGCGTCGAGACGCTGATTGATGCTCACCATCACGCCCAGGCTCATGCAGGTGCCAATCACCTTGTTGATGGGCACGTTCATCATGAGTGCGAGGTCGTTTGCTGTCACAAACTCGGTGAGTTTCAAGATTTTGCGTTCGGCTGCCTCTTGTGCTGCCACCTCACGCTCTTCCTCACGCACTGCCTCGCGTTTCTCCTTGCGCCACTTGGCGGCTTTCTTCGGGGCCTTGGTGGTGAGGCGTGCCAGGGTCTCTTTCACTTGGCGCTGCACATCCTCTTCGCTCACTTCGGGCTTGAACGGGCGTTTGCGCTTGTCTTTGTCCTTGCGCTTGCCGCCCTGGTCGCCGGCGTTGCTCTTGCCGCCGCCCTTGGCGGGAGTGGAGTTCTGGATTTGTGCGCCACTGCGCTCGATATCCACCTTTTCCTTGCCTATGCGTTTGCGCTTGCGCTTGCTCTCGCCTGCCGCAGCAATCTTGGCGTTGCGCTCGTTGCGGCGCTCCTCCTTGCTCTTCTTCTTGGGGCGCGTGTTGGGGTTGATGGCGTCGAGGTCGATTTTTCCCACCACCTTGGGGCCGTTCTCAAGCACGGGCTTGCCCAGTGAGAACACCTCGGGCTCTTGCGGCTCGGGCTGTTCCTCGGCTTGGGGTTGCTCCTGCGGTTGCGTCGCCACCTCGGCGGGCTGCTCCTGCGGCTGCTGTGCCACGGGGGCGGGTTCCTCGGCGGGGGTGGGCTCGGGTTTCGTCTCCTCGACGGGAGCGGGTGCCACCTCTACCGGTGCGGGCTTGACGGGCTCGGGAGCGGGCTCAGGCTTCTTCTCCTCGACGGGAGCGGGAGCCTCGACCACGGGAGCCGGCTTCGCGGGAGCGGGCTTGTCCACCACAGGCTTGCCAGTGGCCAGGTCGATGCGGCCCAGCACCTTGGGCTTCGGGGCCGGCACACGCGTCTCGATTTCCACCGGCGCTTTGTCCTTGGCCTTCTCTTTCTTCTGCTCACTGCTCTTCTTCTTTTGCTCCATGTCGGGGCGGAAGTGCGTGATGAGCATATCGTACACCTCGTCGGGGATGCGGGCGTTGATATTTGTTTCTATCTCAACGCCTTTCTTGCGCAGGAATTCCTCAATCGTCGTGGAACCCACGTTCAGTTCTTGTATGACTTTACTTAACTTCTTTGGCATAAGCAGCAATGATGGATATATCTTCTTGAGTTTGTGTTATCGTGTGGTTGTCGCGTGTGTGTATCAGTCCTCAAACTCTGCCCGGAGCACAGCCAGGAGATGGTCCACGGTGTCCTCCTCGAGGTCGGCGCGTGCGATGAGTTCCTCACGCGGGATGCGCAGCACGCTCTTTGCCGTGGCGCAGCCCAGGTTCTTCAGGGCCTCAATCACCCACTCGTCCACTTCGTCCTTGAACTCGTCGAGGTAGATGTCCTCCTCATCGGGGTCGATGTCGCGGTACACGTCTATCTCATAGCCGGTGAGCATGATGGCAAGTTTGATGTTGAGTCCGCCCTTGCCAATGGCCAGCGACACCTCCTCGGGACGCAGGAACACCTCGGCATGCTTGGTGGCCTCGTCGAGACGTATCGACGAAATCTTGGCGGGACTCAAGGCGCGCTGGATGAAGAGTTGCGGATTGGACGTGTAGTTAATCACGTCGATGTTCTCGTTACGCAACTCGCGCACGATGCCATGAATGCGTGCGCCCTTCACGCCCACGCAAGCGCCCACGGGGTCAATGCGGTCGTCGCCGCTCTCCACGGCAATCTTGGCGCGCTCGCCAGGCATGCGGGCCACCGAACGGATGGTAATCAACCCCTCGGCAATCTCGGGCACCTCCTGCTCAAACAGGCGGCGCAAGAAACTCTCGTGCGTGCGGCTCACGATAATCTTGGGGTTGTTGTTCTTGTTGTCCACGTTGTAGACCACGGCACGCACCATGTCGCCCTTGCGGTACACGTCGGTGGGTATCTGCTGGTCCTTGGGCAGCAACAACTCGTTCTTCTCCTCGTCGAGCAGCAGCACCTCGCGCTTCCACACCTGGTACACCTCGCCGGTGACCAAGTGGCCTTCCAGCGCCTTGAACTTGGTGTAGAGGGCGTCCTTCTGCAGGTCCAGAATCTTGCTGGCAAGCGTCTGACGAAGGTTCAAGATGGCACGACGGCCGAACTTGGCAAAGTCGATCATGCAGGTGTGCTCCTCGCCCACCTCGCAGTCGGGGTCGTCGTCGGCCTGCGCGTCGCTCAAACTGATTTGCTTGTTCGGGTTGGTCACCTCGCCGTCGGGAACCACCTCGAGGTTTTGATAAATCTCGCAGTCGCCCTTGTCGGGGTTCACAATCACGCTGAAGTTGTCGTCGTTGCCAAACATCTTTGCCAGCACGCTGCGAAACGACTCCTCAAGCACACTGATGAGCGTCGTCTTGTCGATGTTCTTGTCATCATTGAACATCTTGAACTGGTCAGCCATGCTCAGGCCTTCTTCTTTTTTCTTTGCCATTGTTATCTTTAATCGTTGATTTAGATGGTGATGATATTCTTAATGTATTTTATTTCGTCGCAACGCATCGTGTGGTCCACGTCTTGCGTGACGGGTCGTTTTTTGCCCTCGGGCTTGACACGTGTGGGCACGGCGAGGGTGAATTCTTCGTCGCCCACGGCCTTGAGGGTGCCGTGCAACTTGCGGCCGTCGCCGGTGAGCACTTCCACCTGGTTGCCCACGTTCTTGAGCCACTGCGCGCGCACCTTGTAGGGCGACGTCAGGCCGTAACTGCCCACGGTGAGTTCATAGTCCTCCACATCGCGGTCGAAGGCGGCCAGCACGGCGTCGTTCACCGCCACGCAGTCGTCAATGCCCACGCTGCCGTCCATGCTGTCGAGCAACACCTCCACCACGTTGTCGCGGCTCACCGTCACTTCGACGACAAACAGCCCCGTGCCTTCAAGCGACGAGGTCACCACTTCGGTCAATGCTTCACGGTCTATCATGACTCTTTTTACTTACTTGTGTCGATAATTTATAACAAAAACGAGGAAGCCCAAATGCCCCCTCTCACGAATGCAGCGCAAAAGTAGTGATTTCTACGCAATTGTGCAACTTTGGCACGGCGTCCACACCCAAATATGCCACAAAAGGCCGAAATATTTAACTTTATTTAACTGTTTCGCCGCCACATCGCATCACAAGCGACGGGCGGCGCAGCGTACCCCCGAGCAGAATCGAACTGCTATCTAAAGTTTAGGAAACTTCTATTCTATCCGTTGAACTACAGGGGCGGCAAGCAGTTTCTTGCCATAACATTTTCCAAAAAACCGGATTTAAAAACATCTGAAAAACTCATGATAACCTCCCTGATTTCCTCTCTGATATCCTTTGTATTTGATTGATAATTAGTTTCAAAATCACAGCCGGACCGATCAAAGGACTGTCCCCCGGCCGGTCACAGAGCCGCTCCCTGACTGATCTCAGTCATAGATGCGGCAGGCCGCATAC
>CACWKM010000037.1 GCA_902761475.1 uncultured Bacteroidales bacterium | reverse complement strand
GTTCGAGGTAAGTGTCTTGCGACACGCCAATGATGTCGACGGTTTGCTTGCCGTTGTTGTTATTATTGAAGATGGCATTCACCGTGTAGGAAGCGGTGGGAATATTGAACGTGCGTTTAAAATACTGCACACCGTCGATGGTGACTGTGGTGGTTGCTGGACCGGGCCACTGTTCATTCACCTGACTGCCGTCGTCCCAGGCGAAACAATGGATTTCGTTGCCCCAGTCGTGGCCGTCGGGCAACATGAGGTACACAGTGGCGGTGTGAGGCTGGAAGGAACCCGATGTCAAGACGGTGTATTTGCCGTTCTCGATGGGTCCAAGTTCATAGTAGGCGTCGCCCGTGGCTGTGATGTCGATGGTTTGCTTGCCGTTATTGTTATTGTTGATAATCAGTGAGAAAGAGTCGTCCTCGTTTTCCTTCTCGAAGGTGTAGAAATAATACTCCACACCGTTAATCGTGGTCTTGCAATCATTGTCATTGTCCAGACGCTTGCCTGGCCAGTTGCCTAGTAATTTCGTGCCACCGTTCCAAGCGTAGTAAGCGACTTGTCCCCATCCATCAATACTCGAATCGGGCACCTTGAAGTAGATGGTGGCGGTTGCTTGTTGTGGCGCGTCGCTCATGGGGGTTGCGGTGAGGCGGCTATTGCCTCCTCCTGCTGTCAATTCATAGAAATACTCGTTCAACTGGTTGCCGTCATTGACCTTCACGTTGGAAATGTTGTTCGTTTGGTTGTTGTTTCCCCAACTGCCGTTGCAAAAGAGCATATTGAACTGGAACGTGGGGCTTTGTGACTCAAACTCACGATAATAGTAAGTCACGCCATTTATCACCTTAGTGTTATTGGTGATGTCCACTCCAAAATTTGCATCCTCGCTCCTGCCGTCATTGGCCTGGAACATTTTGCAGTAAACACTGCTCCAAGGCGTGATGTTGTTGCTTGTGAGGTACTCGGTGGGGTCTTTGAGGTAGACCACGATTTTATAGGTTGGAGTGACAGTGTACTCGCGCGTTTCCATAGAGGCGGCATAAACCTGCCCGGTAGATGTGTCGTATAAGGCGATTTTAACGGTCATGTTGCGGTCCACATGGATGGTGCCCCCGTCGGCTATCTGCTGGGATGATGCATTGGGGTCGGTGCCATCGGTGGTGTAAATCAGCACAAAATTATTGCTTTTCGAGAGTTTGACTGCCTTAACATCAAAGGTCTCGTTATAGTCGCCCGATGGCTTCGTTAACCACGCTTTGTTCAAACTGCTGCTTTGTCCCAAATAGTATTTATAGTGGTATCCCTCGGCAACTAGTTTTTCGCTGGTGCTGGGATTGCTGTAATTTGCGGCCCCCGGCCCCACTGCTGCACGCAAAGTAACCACAGTGCCGGCGGTGCTCACCACATAATATGCTTGATTGTTGCTTGTGCGCACCGTGGGCACGCTGGTGTTAGTAATGCCAGCGAGTTTTCGGACAGCAATCATGTTTTGAATATCTTTTTTATAGTCTTTCCAGTGAGGATAGAAGACGCATGGCGTGCCTGGCATGGCGAGCATATAAGCATTTGCCGCCAGCGTGTCGGCGGTTATCGGGTCGTTGGTGTTGTGGGCATCGCGATATTGCGTGTCATGGTTCTCCACAAAGGTGATTGCCCATTGCCGATAAGCGCCATTGTTGTTGCTTGCGCTCACAAGCGGATATCCCTGGCTGCCGGTATTAGATTGATTGAGTTTGCGCCAATCATTGTCATTAATGGCATTGCGAATTGTGTATCGGAACTGGAAGTCGAAGGCTGCGCTGGTGGGCGTGCCATTAACTTTCGTGCCGTCAATCCAGTCGCGGATTTCGCTATCGGTTCCCCAACACTCTCCCACACTAAATTCGGGTTGGGCATGAGTGTTATAAGTTCCGATAAAGGCTGCACTGAAACCTTTTACCAGGTCGTAGCGGAATCCCTTGTATCCCAAATCGTTGAGCAGCATGTTGAGGTAGGCTTTTACGTAGGATTGCACATTGGCGCTGTTGTGGTCGAGGTCGCGCATGCCATTCCACCCATCGCCAGAGTCGTTGTTGCTGCTCAGCGTGTAGCCGTTGCTTTGCGCATAGGCGAGCGTCTCGCCGTTATCGTCGTCTTTGACGACATCGCTCGCATGCAAATTGTAAGTCACGCCATTATAGGTCTCAGATGGAAAACCGAACCACCCTTGAGTGTTATGGTGGTTGATAATCACATCGCCGATAATGCCTATGTTGGCAGCGTTCATGGTGCTCACCATCGACCGCAACTGTGACAAATTGCCAAAGGAACTGGTGTAGTTGTTGCCCACTGGAAAGAAGTAATAGGGGGAATATCCCATTTGGTTGGTGCCGAGGCACTGGCCAGCGTTGGGAATCCACAACAAATCAATGTAGCCTTTCATGTCGTTGGCCTCGCTTGAAAGGTTTGTCCACTGGGTGTCGCTGAAACTGTCCCAATAGAAGCCCTGGAGCATCACGCCGCCATAGCCCGATGGCCATCCTTGCGCCATCGCCGCAATAGTGAGAACGGCATTAACGAGAAAAGAAGTTAACTTTTTTGTGTTCATAAAGGTGGCTGTTTATATGGTTAATGAAAAATAATCGTTACAATCGGCATTCTATAATCGAATGCCAGGCGGTTACTCTTGGGTGCTTTTGCGAACAAGTCCATCGCGTAAAAACGGAACATCAGCCACCCTTTGGTTACAAATATAGTGATAATTGCGTGATTTTGTGATAATTTGCGTCTTTTTTTTCGCTCAAAAACATGCATTACTATTATATTCGGTGGCTTGTGTTGTATTGTATTCGGTGGTTTGTGTTGATGGGTTTAGTCCAATATCTGTCTGATGTCTTTCGGGCCGCAGATTTGAGACCAATTTCAGTTTTTTTGAAAAAATGTGGAAAAAAACTTGTGTGGTTCAAAAAGTCGCCGTAACTTTGCAGTCGCAAAAAGCGAAACATGGTACCTTAGCTCAGTGGTAGAGCAATGGACTGAAAATCCATGTGTCCTTAGTTCAATTCTAAGAGGTACCACGAAACGCTCCAGTCATTAGGCTGGGGCGTTTTTGTTGTATGGGGTTGGTGGAGAGGTGGTTAGGAGACTTCCTCGCGCAGGTGGTAGTGGTTGCGCAGTTGCTCAAACCCCGCCGCCACGTCGTGGGCGATGGCCTTGAGCACGGCGGTGTCGGCCAGCGGGTTGTAACTTGCCATGATGCCCTGCAGGGTGACGTGAGCGGCTCCGGCGGCGGGTGTGTCGACTTGTGGCGGCTCGATGTGCCAGCCGTGGCGCGCGTTGAGCGCCTCGATGAGCATCGCCGTGGCGCGACACTTGCCCTGGCGTGAGTAGCCGGCAATGTGCGGCGTGGCAATGAATGTGCGCTCCAGCACCGCCGTTGAGAGGCTGGGCTCGTTTTCCCAGCAGTCGATGATGAGGTCGCCGTGCCAGTTCAGGAGTGCGGTGGTGGAGGTGATGGGTCCGCGCGCCGCATTGATGAGCAAGCGGCACTGTGGCGCGCGTGCTAGCGCCGACGCATCGATGAGATGACGGGTGGCGTGAGGCCCCTCGAGGGTGAGCGGCGTGTGCAGCGTCACGATGTGGCTGTGGGCCAACAGGTGGTCGAGGGTGACAAATGAGCCGTTACCTTCGCGCTCGGCGCGTGGCGGGTCGCAGCACAGCACGTCGAAACCTAATTGCCTTGCCCATCGCGCCACGATGCTGCCCACATGTCCCACTCCCACCACGCCCAGGGTGAGTGTCTCGGGCCGCGTGATGCCGCGTGCCGCCATCCAGTGCCCAATGCCTGCGAGCACATATTGTGCCACCGCCGGGGCGTTGCAGCCTGGCGCGTTGGCCACTGCGATGCCGCGGGTGGCGCAATAATCCATGTCGATGTGGTCGGTGCCAATGGTGGCCGTGCCTATCCAGTTCACGCGGCTGCCGTGGAGCAGGCTGGCGTCGCAACGCGTGCGTGTGCGCACGAGCAGGGCGTCGGCATCGCGCACTGCGGTGGCGTCGATGGCCTCGGGCGGTAAATAACTCACCTGGGCCACGTCCTCGAGCAGACCGTGGATGTAGGGAATATGGTTTTCGACGATGAAGCGCATCACAGCAGCAGATTGGCAAAGAAGGTGCCGAGGCAGAGAACCACAAGCACCAAGTAGGCATAGTGGCGCTTGGGCCACGTGTTGAGGGTGAAGGCGTGCGCCACTTGCACGGCAAGTCCCAAATTGAGCATCGGCATATACACGCTCATATTGGGGTAGTCGATGCTCATCGCCACCACCGCCAGCAGCGCCACCAGGGCAAAGTAGGTGTTGTACACGCGTGTTTGCAGGCGGTAGTTGAGAATCCTCATCAAGTTCATGACGGTGAGCGTGATGGTGATGACCACCGTGACAGCCGCGCTTGCCACGAGCACGCGCACCTGCGACAGTTCCAGGTTGTCCCACACTGCGGTGATGTGCGGCAGGGCGATGTCGCTGAGGCTCACCAGTCCCAATCCCAGTGCAATCCAGAATGGCGTGATAAGCCCGATGAGCATGGCCAGCAGGCTCTTGAAGTTCAAGGCGCGCATGTTGAGATAACTCAGCAAGAACAGCACCACGAGCACCAGGAAGGTGTAGTGAAACATGCACCCCGCCGAGAGCAGCGCAAAAGTGATGAAAACACTGCGTTGCGAGCGTGGGTTCTGGTAGGACGACAGCAGCAGGAAGGAGAGCAGCGTGAGCGCGAGGCACAGCACCGTTCCCATCCCGAATGCCGAACTCAGCAGCGGATTGGCGGCTTGCAGCAAGAAGAAGGTGGGTGCAAAGATGAAGGTGAACGCCCTGATGAAGTTGAAGAACTTGTTCATGGCCACCAGCATCAAGCCTATGGCGATGAGGCACGCCACGTTGAGCAGCATGGACCACATCGGGTCGTCGACGATGGCTCCGTCGATGGTGTAGAGCAGTCCGCTGCCGGCCTCCATCGTGGGCACGCACTCCATGACCAATGCCACCACTGCCAGCAACGCCAGCAGCAGGGCGGCAAGCACAGGAAAAGTGCGCCCATTAAGAAAGTCAATGATGCGGTCGTCGTTCATGAAACAATGTGAGCCGAGGCTTAGGGCGCGATGGCGATGTTATGCCTCGTTGTTGGTGTTTTCGCCGTTAGGATTGTCGTCGAGGTCGCGTCGTTTCCAACTTTTTCGACGTCCGTGCACGATGGGCACCTCCTGGTCGGCGCTCAGGCGCGGCTTGCGGTCTCGCAAAATGCGGCGTGCAAATTCCTCGCTATGGCGGTCGATGTCATCGTCGCGGTCAAAGCGGCGTGGTGGACGGTCGTCGTCACGGTCAAAGCGGCGCGGTGGACGGTCATCGCGGTCAAAGCGGCGCGGTGGACGGTCGTCGCGGTCAAAGCGGCGCGGTGGACGGTCGTCGTCACGGTCAAAACGGCGTGGCGGACGGTCATCGCGGTCAAAGCGGCGCGGTGGACGGTCGTCGTCGCGGTCAAAACGGCGCGGTGGACGGTCGTCACGGTCGAAGCGGCGCGGTGGGCGGTCGTCGTCGCGGTCAAAGCGGCGCATGGGGCGGCTGTTCTCGCTGGCACGGAATTCCTCGTTGCGGATGTGCTCGCCACGGCTGCGCATATCGTTGTAGCGACCTTCGAAAATCACATATTGCCTCAGTTCGCAGTCCAGCCCACCATTGTTGAGCGGATAGCGCAGCGAGGGGCGCAGCCCGATGTGGTCGTTCAGTTCCTTGTCGTAGCAGATAATCCAAGCGTTGTAGCCCTGGAACACATTCTTGAGTTTGTTGCCCAGCAAGGCGTAGGTTTGCTCCAAGTCGGGTGCCTTGAGTCGTGCGCCATAAGGCGGATTGGTTACCAGTGTGCCGCCTGCTGGTGCCTCGGTCCACTCGTCGAGAGGCCTGCGCTCAAGTTCCACATACTTGGCCACTCCGGCGCTCTTGACGTTGGCGCGGGCAATGGCGATGGCCTGACCCTCGATGTCGTAGCCGTAGATTTTGTGTGCGAACTCGCGTTCGCCCGAGTCGTCGTTATAGATAGCGTCGAACAAGTCGGCGTCATAGTCGGGCCAGTTCTGGAAGGCAAAACTCTTGCGGAACACGCCGGGGTTGATGTTTGTGGCGATGAGTGCCGCCTCGATGAGGAATGTGCCTGAGCCGCACATGGGGTCCACGAGGTCGGTTTGTCCGTCCCATCCGCTCAGTCGCAAGATACCCGCTGCGAGCACCTCGTTGATGGGCGCCTCGGTCTGTTGCACGCGCCATCCGCGGCGATAGAGGGGTTCGCCCGACGAGTCGAGCGACACAATCACGTCGTGGTCGACGATGTGTACATCGAAGCGTATTTCGGGATTGGACACGCGGATTGACGGGCGCTTGTTCATGGCGGCCATGAAGTGGTCGGCGATGGCGTCCTTCACGCGATAGGTCACAAACTGTGAGTGGCGGAACTCTTCACCAAAGGTGGTGGAGTCGATGGCAAAGGTCTGATTGACGCTCATCACACTCTCCCAGTCGAAGTGGAGCAGTTGCTCATAGAGGTCGTCGGCGCTCGATGAGTTGAACCGCAAGAAGGGCTTGAGCACACGCAACGCCGTGTGGGTGCAGAAGTTGGCTCGATAGAGCATCTCTTTGTCGCCACTAAACGACACCATGCGTCGGCCTTCGGTCACGTCGCTGGCACCCAACGCACGCAATTCATCAGCTAAAACACCCTCCAGGCCCTGGAAGGTCTTGGCCACCATGTCAAATTTCTCGTTCATCGTTCACAAGAGTAAAGTAAGTGTTGTGACTGCAAAATTACAACAAAATCCCCGAATAATGGATAAATTGCATTATCTTTGCAGTGAATATTCACCATTTAATTTATCTTTTCCATTCCCTATGGATAAAATTAGTGCAGGAAAGTATGTGGAGTTGTGCTACGACATCAACGTATTGCGCGGCGACAAGAAGGAACCTGTTTACTCGTTCACCCCGTCGAAACCCGACCGTTTTGTCTATGGTCAGGATTTGTCGATGATCGAGGGTTTCATGCGTGGCATCGAGGGTCTGGAGGTGGGCGACACCTTCGACTTCTCGCTCAATCCCGAGGAGGCCTTTGGCCATAAGAACCCCGAACTGATTATGGACCTGGAGAAGTCGCTCTTTGTGGTCGACGGCAAGTTTGACGACGAGCATGTGTGTCCCGGTGCCTTCGTGCCCATGCAGACGCAAGACGGCATGCGCATCGACGGCCTGGTGACCGCTGTGACCGACGACACGGTGACCCTCGACTTCAACCACCAACTTGCCGGTGAGCGCGTGAACTACAAGGGTCGTGTGCTCATCGTGCGCGACGCCACGCCCGAGGAACTGGCTCCCAAGCATCATCATTGCGGGTGTGGGTGTGACCATGATCACGACCATGGTCATTGTGACTGCGACGAATGTCAAGGCTGCGACTAATAGCCCCTCCCCAACTTGTGGGCAACGTGTCGTTGCCTGCGTCGAAGAGCGTGAGCAACCGCCTGCTGCTCCTTGACGCGTTGTGCCCTGTGCCGGGCATGCTTCATGGCGTGGCATTGTGCGACGACACCCTTGCCATGCAACAGGCCCTTGCCGCCACTTGCGGCACCCTCGACGTGGGTGCCGCGGGCACCGCCATGCGCTTTGCCACGGCTTTGCTGGCTGTGCGGCAGGGGTGCGACGTGGTGCTCACGGGCAGCGAGCGCATGTGCGAGCGCCCCATTGGCGTGCTCGTGAGCGCGCTGCGTGAGTTGGGGGCGCGCATCGACTATGTGGGGCGCGAGGGTTTTCCGCCGCTGCACATCGTGGGCGCGCAACTGCATCCAGCCCACCTCACCATGCCGGCCCATGTGAGTTCGCAGTTCATCTCGGCGGTGGCCATGATACTTCTCGTTGTGGGCGGCGGCTCCATCACCCTCGAGGGCGAGGTGGTGTCGCGTCCTTACATCGACATGACGCTGGCGCTGATGCGTCGCTATGGCGCGCAAGCCACGTTCGCCGGGCACACCATTGAGGTGGCCGGTGGCGTCTATGAGCCGCAGGAATTGACTGTGGAGGCCGACTGGAGCGCCGCGTCCTACTGGTATGCGCTCGCGGCGTTGTTGCCGGGCAGCGAAATCACGTTACCAGGCCTGGAGCGCGACAGCCTGCAGGGCGACAGTGCCGTGCAACACATGATGTCCCCGCTGGGCGTGACCACCGAGTGGCTGCCCGCTGGCGGCGTGCGCCTTAGCGGTAGGCCCACGTGCAACTGCCCCGCGCACCTCGACATGACCGCCACACCCGACTTGGCGCAGACCCTTGCCGTGACGCTGTGTCTGCTCGGCCGTCCGTTCCGCCTCACAGGGTTGCGCTCGCTGCGCATCAAGGAAACCGACCGCTTGGAGGGGCTGCGCTCGCAACTTGCCAAGGTGGGCTATCTACTCACCGTGGAGGGCGACGAGGCACTGAGTTGGGACGGCGACCGCTGTGAGCCCCAGCCAAATCCCGTGATAGATACGCTACACGACCACCGCATGGCCATGGCCATGGCACTATGTGCCGTCAAGCACCCCGGCGTGGTGATTGACGACGCACAGGTGGTGACGAAGTCTTACCCCGCCTTTTGGCAACAACTTGGCCAGGCGGGTTTTACCATTGTGCAATTATCATGATACCTGCCCTCATATTGCTCTCGGTGCTTGCCGCGGTGGGACTGGTGCTTTACCTGTGGGACCGCCACACGTTGCGCCACATGCCGCCGGCGAGCGAGGGCACTGACGAAAACACGCCCGCGCCTGTGGCCTCGAGCACCTGTGCCGACGACAACTGCGCCCTGGGCGATGTGTGCGTGGGCACGGCGGCCATCGCCTGCCAAGTGGAGCCCGTGGTCTACTATGACGACGAGGAACTCGACGCGTTTGTGGGGCGCTCGGCCGACGACTACACCCCCGACGAAGTGGAGCAGTGGCGCGATGTGCTCTACACGCTGCAACCCGGCGACCTGATAGGGTGGGGGCAGAGCGTGAAAAAACGTGCCCTGGTGATGCCCACCGCCATCCACGATGAGTTTGTGATGCTCGCCACCGAGCGGACAATGCAATAAATAGGCCGTGTCTCACGTTTTAATGTAGATAGCGACGCGCGCGATGAACCGAAAGACGCTCCTCATACCGCTGGCCATGGTGGCCGTGTTGCTGGTGCTGCAGGCTTGTAGCACCAAGCACAACACGTCCATGTCGCGGTTCTGGCAAGGGTTCACCACGCGCTACAACGTCTACTACCACGGTCGCACGAACTACGACGAGCAACTCGCCGAGATGCTTAACGCCTACGAGGACGACTACTCTCAGCACGTGCTCATCCATCCCGCCGAGGCGCGCGCCAACCCCAAGGCTCCGCAGCCCAGCGGCAGTTTCGACCGCACCATCGAGAAGATGCAGAAGGCCATCGCACTGCACAGCATCAAGAAGAAACCCAAGCGCAAGGCCGGCAAGGGCAACGACCCCAAGTACAAGGAGTGGTTGCGCCGCACCGAGTACAACCCGTTTATCCACAACGCGTGGTTCACCATGGCTCAGGCGCAATACATGAAGGGCGACTTCCTGAACGCCGCCGCCACCTTCCGCTACATCGCGCGCAACTTCGTGTGGAAGCCCGACCTCGTGCTGGAGGCACAAGTGTGGGAGGCTTTGAGTTACTGCGCCATGGGGTGGACCACCGAGGCCGACAACGTGTTGGTGCATGTGCACATCGACCAGATTGAGGACAAGCGCGTGCGTTCGCTCGCCAATCTGGCCATGGCCGACTACTACGTCAAGTCCACGAAGTATGAGCAGGCCATTCCCTATCTGCGCGAGGCTGTGCAGGGTGCCAAGGGCAGCCAGCGCACCCGCCTGAATTTCCTCTTGGGACAACTCTATGAGGACGCCGGCAACAAGACAATGGCTTACGAGGCCTACCGTCGTGCCGGCAGCAGTAGCAGTTCCACCTATCGCACCAAGTTCAACGCCCGCATCAAGCAAAGCGCCGTGTATCAGGGCGAGAACATCGACAAGGAGGTGCGCGCCTTGCGTTCCATGGCGCGCTACGACCGCAACAAGACCTACCTCGACCAGATTTACTACGCCATAGGCAACCTGTACCTGTCGCGAGGCGACACCGTGCACGCCGTGGAGAGTTATGTCAAGGCCGCCGAGAAGAGCACCCGCAATGGCATCGACAAGGCCATCAGCCAACTCACCCTGGGCGGCATCTACTTTGCCCAGCGCAAGTATGACAAGGCGCAGCCCTGCTACTCCGAGGCCATACCGCAGATTCCTGAGACCTATCCCGACTTCAAGATGCTCAAGCATCGCAGCGACGTGCTCGACGAACTCGCCGTGTATGCCCAGAACGTCACCCTTCAGGACTCGTTGCTGCGCTTGTCGAAGATGACGCCCGAGGAACAGCGCAAAATCATCAAGAAAATCATCGAGGACCTCAAGAAGAAAGAAAAAGAGGAGAAGGACGCCGCCGCGCGCGAGCAGTACCTGGCACAGCAGAATGCCAAGGGCTCACAGTTGAAGAACAACGCCAACGCGCCCAACCAGTTCCAGATGAACACCGACAATTCGTGGTACTTCTACAACACCGCCACGAAGAATGCCGGTAAGACGGCTTTCCAGCAACAATGGGGCAACCGCAAACTCGAGGATAACTGGCGTCGCCGCGACAAGACCACGTTCTCGCTCAACGACGACGATGATGCCGAACAAGACTCCACGCTCATGGCCGCCGCCGACTCGGTGGGCGCCGATAGCGTGAAAGTGGACAAGGAAGCCCTCAAGCGCAGTGAGGACCCGCACTACGAGGAATACTACCTCAAGCAGATTCCCACCACCGAGGAGCAAATCCAGGCCGCCCACGACATCATCCAGGCCGGACTCTACAACATGGGTGTCATCCTCAAGGACAAACTCGAGGACTTTGATGCTGCAGCCTACCAGTTTGAGGAACTGCTGCGTCGCTATCCCGACAACCAGTACCGTCTCGACACCTACTACAACATGTACCTCATGTATGAGCGGCTGGGTTATCACGAAAAGAGCGAACCTTATCGCCAACTCATCCTCACGCACTTTGCCGACAGCAAGGAGGGTACCGCACTGAAGGACCCGAACTACATCAACAACCTCAAGGCGATGCTCACCGTGCAGGAGTCGCTCTACGAGCAGGCCTATGATGCTTACTTGAACAATGACAACGCCACGGTGCATGCCGTCTATGGCGAGATGACCCAGCGCTATCCGCTGTCGCCCATCATGCCCAAGTTCATGTTCATCGATGCCTTGAGTTATGTCACCAGCAAAGACTACGACAAGTTCAAGAGCACCATCAAGGACATGCTGCAACGCTATCCTCAGACCGACATCACGCCGGTGGCCAGTGGCATCGTGAAGAACCTGAACGCTGGTCGCAAAATCGAGGGCGGCGGCAGCAATGCGCGTGGCATGTTGTGGAGCACGCGCCTGGGCGGCGACAGCATCCCGCCCGACAGCCTTGAGGCCAAGTTCACACCGTTCAAGGCAGACGAGAACAAGCCGCAAGTGTTTGTGCTGCTCTATCCCACCGACTCGGTGAGCAGCAACCTGCTGCTCTATTCCGTGGCACGGCATAATTTCACCTCCTTTGTGGTGCGCGACTACGACCTGGAGCAGATGAGTTTCGGGCACATGGGATTGCTCGTGGTGAGGGGCTTTGCCAACTTTGGCGAGGCCAAGCACTACCGCTCCATCTTCGAGGCCGACAAGGAACTGCAGTTGCCGCGTGCCGTCTATCCGGTCATCATCAGCGTGGAGAACTTCGAACTGTTGCTCAACGAGCACCGCTCGTTTGAGGACTACTTCAACTTCCTCGAGGAGCAGAACGACACCGAACATGCGTCGCTCGAGGGCCGCGATGTGCCCACACCCGCCGACGAGGAAGAGCCGCCACTCGACGAGGACGAAGAGGAAGAGGAGGACGAAGAGGAACCGCTCGAGAACCTTGACGAGCACAGTACCGAGAAGCAGCCGCAAGAAAAGCCGACTGTCGTGGAGCAGCCCGAGAAGCAGCCGCAAGAAAAACCGACCGTC
>CACWKM010000036.1 GCA_902761475.1 uncultured Bacteroidales bacterium | reverse complement strand
GAGTTCGCCGCGCAGCGTGCTCACACGGATGGTGCGCGTCACAGCGTCAGCGCTTGCCCACGTGGTGAGCATCACGGCCCACACCAACATTATTTTGATTAAGCGTGTCATCGGTCGCATTTATGGTTGATACGTTTGCAAAAATACGAAATTTTCAATACCTTTACAAAAAAATATGCCTACTATGGATTGTCCTCTCATTTCGGTTATAATCCCTATATACAAAACTGAGGCCACGCTGTCTCGCACCATCGAGAGCGTGCTGTCGCAGTCGTTTGACGACTACGAGTTGGTGCTTGTCGACGACGGCACTCCCGACGGCGCTGGCGCCATTGCCGACGACTATGCGTCGCGCTACAGCCACATCCACGTGGTGCATCAGGAGAATCGCGGTCTGGCCGAGGCCCGCAAGAGTGGTCACAAGGCTGCTCACGGCCGCTACCACATGCACCTGGACAGCGACGACACCATGCCCGCTGGTGCCCTGGAGTTCCTGGCCGCGAAGGCGGTGGGCGAGAACCTGGACATCATTCACGGGGGCTACAACTATGTGACCGACGAGGGCGACATCGTGCCCTGCACGCGTGGCTATGATGTCGTCGTGAGCGGTGAGGAACTGTTGCGGCGCCTGCTCACCACCACCTTCCACATCTATGGCGGCATGTGCTTCAGCCGCGGCGAGTTGTGGAGCGACGACGTGTTTCCGCCTGCCCACGAGCGGGTCACCAGCGAGGACACCATCTCCAATATCGGGCTGGCCATGAAGGCGCAGCGCGTGGGGCTGTATGATTTTCCCGTCTATAACTATCATTTCAACCCTCATTCGCTCACTGCCACGGGAGCGTTCTTCAAACTGGCTCCCATGAAGCGGTTCTTTGAACTCATGCGAGAGCATCTGCAGGGCTGCAGCCTGCCGCCCGACGAGGTGGAGCACCTGGTGCGCATGCAGGAGGTGCATTTCGTGGGATTTTATCTCAAGGAGATTGATATGCGCAACGAGTGGGTGCGTCGCGTGGCACACTATGCCGACGCTGACTTCCCTCGCAAGACGCGTGTGTTGCAGTTTCTCATTCGCCACCCGTGGTTGCGACGTCCGGCCATCTCGGCCAATCGCCTCTACAAGCGCCTGCGCGGTCGCGGTGTGAGTGCGTCGTCACTGTAGCAGCAGCCCAGCGATGAGGCGGGTGTAGCGCTCGGCGCCCTGTTCGTTCAGGTGGCTGGGTTCCACAAAAAGTTCGGTGTGGCCGTCGAAGGCCGTCGTGAAGTCGGCAAAGGCGACGTCGTGCGCGCGGCAATACTGTGCCAGCCACGCGTTGAAGTCTAAGTTGTGCTCATAGTTGGGCGACATGAACACGCGCAGGGCGATGCCCTTGTCGCGGCACAGTGCCACGATGTGGTCGAGGCATGCCAGTTCCGTGCTGTCCACGTCAAACCCGCGATAGCGCTTGTGCTTGATGCCGGGCATGGTGCCCACGAGCGGCGTGTAGCCGTCCAAGTGCTCGCTGGCGCCCAAAGCATAAGCCTTTGCCATCCACGTGCTCACCCCATTCAGCCGATAGAGGTTGCTGTGCATCTTGAGTCGCTTTTGCCAGGTGGCATGGGTGTCGATATAGCGTGTGGCGGGTGCGTTGACACCGTAGTAGCAATCCCACTGGTCCACGCAGGTCACCCACTGGTCGTTCATCATGGCGTCGAGCACGTCGAGCACCACCAGACGTGGCGTGGTGCGCTCGAGCACACTCTCCAGCACCACCATCGAGTAGTTCATGCCGTTTCCGTCCATGCCGGCGTTGTACACACTCATGTGCAGGCTGTCGGCAATGATGCGCGGCACATACTCGTGCTTGGTGCGCGAGGAACCCAGCAGCAATACCTGTGGCGCGGCCTCCATGAGCGCCTGACGGCAGTCGGCCTCGGGAGTGCCAGCCGGAGGGAGCGACCGCAGCAAGCGGTTGCCCACGATGCCAGCCAGCCAGTCGCAACCCACGAGCAGGCCGATGATGAGGAGCAGGGTGATGAGTGTCCTTTTCATAACTGTTTCGCGTCAGAACTGCACATAGATGAACGAAGTGCCTTCGATTTCGCCTGTGAGCATGATAAACACAATCAGGAGCACGCAGGTGGCGATGCGCACCCAGCGATGCGGGGAGTGCAGGAAGTGCAGGCGACCGCCATGCTCGTCTTGATACTCCTTGAAGAGCATCATGGCCACTGCTATCATTCCCCATGTGAACATGGGCAGCGTGGCGGTAGTGTAGAGCGTGCCCCATCCGGCGGCAATCTGCTGGTAGGCCAGCGCGATGTCGCCCACCGAGTTGGCGCGGAAGTACATGGCCCCAATCGCACACAGCGCAAAGGTGAACAGTTGTCGCGCCAGACGATAGGTGCGCGCGCCGGACAATGCCGTCCATCGCGCCTCGAGGCGCTCGCGAGGGGTGCGCATGACGCGCGACAAAATCACGAGCAGCCCGTGGTGCACGCCAAACAGCACATAGGTCCAGTTGGCGCCATGCCAAATGCCGCAGGCCACAAAGGTTACCATCACATTAAAATAGGAACGCGCACGCGAACAGCGGCTGCCGCCCAGCGGAATGTAGATGTAGTCGCGCAGCCACGACGAGAGCGAGATGTGCCAGCGGCGCCAGAAGTCTCCGCCATTGACCGCAAAGAAGGGCTGGCGGAAATTCTCGGTCACGTTGATGCCCAGCAAGCGTCCCACGCCGATGGCCATGTGCGAATAGCCGGCAAAGTCGCTATACATCTGCACCAAGTAGAGCACTGAGGCCAGCACGATGGTAGAGCCGTTGTGGTGCGCCACGTTGTTGAACACGGCGTCGGTATAGGGGTTGATGCGGTCGGCGATGCACATCTTCATGAACATGCCCCAAAGCACCCGCTTGGCACCTTCGGCCAAGTGCTGCGACGCTGCAGGGCGCGCCTGGGCGAGTTGGCCGATGAATCCCGGCGCACGGTCGATGGGACCCGACATGATGGTGGGGAAGAATGCCACATAGGTGGCAAACGCCACACCGTCGCGACAAGCGGCCATGGTGCCCTTGCGCACATCCACGATGTAACTGATGAGTTTGAAGGTGAAGTAACTGATGCCCAAGGGCATGATGATGACAAACGTGGGCCGGCTCACCTGAAATCCCAAGGCCCGGAACAGGGCGACGAACTCGTCGATGCAAAATCCCAGGTACTTGAAGTAGAACAAGATTCCCACTCCTGCCGCCACTCCTGTCCACATGAGCCGTTTTGCGGCGCGCTCATCGTTGCGGCGCGCTTCCATGGCCAGTCCCAGCCCGTAGAACACGACGGTGGCAAGCACCAGCAGCGGCAGCAAGCGCCAGTCGGCCCAGGCATAGAAAAAGAAGGACGTGAGCATGAGCCACACGTTCTGCCCGCGTGCGCTGTGGCGCAGCAACGTGTAGTAGGGGAGCGCTACCGCGGCCAGGAACAGCCAGAAGTCGATGGAATTGATGAGCATGGCTGTGTGGTGGTTAACTGGCTATCTCGGCTTGCGGCTCACGCGTCCACGACAACTGCAGGAACAGCAGCGCCGGGAAGGCGAAAGCCAATTCTCGCCACAGGTCGGCATAGACAAGCAGGGCTATCGCCACGGCCGTGAAAAAGAGTTGAATGTTCACGTCGCGGCGAGGATAAAGCGGCGGCTTGCGCAAGTAGAAACTCAAAAAGAGCAAAATGGTCCAAATGGCCCCGGCCCACCCTAACTGCATGAAGATGTGAAACACATAGGGCGAGGTGCCCTCGATGAGCCACTGATATTCAATGGCAAACTCTGTCTGCTCGAGCGTGGTGCCGCCCTTATAGAGTCCCAATCCCAGTCCCCAGAACAGGCTCACCTGGTTGTCTTCGAGCGTGGGCACCATGAGCACAATCTTGACCATGCGGGGGATGTCGGTGCGCTCGTCGAGGTACTTGAGCGCATAGTTGGCGTTCACCTCGGCCTCGTCGGTGTCGTCGATGAGGTAGTTCACCACAAAGTCGTCGGCATACAGGTTGGTGCCCTCGCTGCCCTGGTTCACGGCCATATATGACGTGACACCCACCATGCCCACCAGAACAATCAAGGGAAACCCCACGATGAGCCTCAACGCGAGTTTGCGGTCGATGGGGATGAGTAGTATGAAGTAGAGGACAATGAGCACCAGGCTGATTTTTGTCTCGTTCAGGAAGGTGGGGTAGAGCAGCACGATGAAGCGCCAGTTCTTGGCCAGACTGGAGAGTATGTTCTCGGTGTCGAGATTCTTGCGCAGCAGGTAGAACGAAACGCAGTATATGCAGATGCTGGCGATGCCCGACTTGGGTCCGAAGATGCCGCCCACATAGTCGCCGGCACCAATCTGCATGTACTGGATGGTCATGGTGAAAGCCATGAGCAGCAAGAAGATGTAGAGGTGCTTGTCGAGCCTGGCGATGAAGCGGTCGTGGCGTGTCTCGTCGTCCCAGATGTAGCGCAGCACAATAGGCACGAACAGCACGCCGAAGAACACGCGCGAGCCATTGACCCAGGTGGCCAGCGAGAGGTGGTTGATCATGCAGGTGCTCATGAAGGTGAGCAGGGTGAACGAGGCCAGTACGAGCCAGTCGAAACGGTGACGAATGGTGAGCAGGGCGAGGACAAGGATGGTGATGTCGGCAAGCAGGTTCACGGTGTGGTCCAGCGTTTCCATGGCTGGCGTGTCAACTTGCTGCACCACGAATCCCACGCCGCTCATGACCCAAAACCAGACAAAGAGGACGTGCTCTACCAGTATGCCTTTCTCAATGCGCAACTTTCGTCGGTGATGAATGGAAGAAAGTGGAACAAACAGTTAAAATCACAACGCCTTGCTGCGCTTAATCCTCGTTGTTGCCATAGCCGTAGCCATAGCCCATGCTCACGCGGGGATTGGTGTCGTTGAGCACCAGCGCCACGTTTTTGAGTTGCCCACGGTTGACGACGCTGTTGAGGAACCGCACCATCGTGCGCTTGGTGTAGTTGGCACGGGTGACGTAGAGGGTTGCCGAGGCGTAGTTGGCCAGCGAGAAGGTGTCGCTCACCATGCCTATGGGTGCCGAGTCGATAATCACCACGTCGTAGCGTTCGCGCAATTCGTCGATGAACTTGCGCACGTGTGGCGTGAGCAGCAACTCTGAGGGGTTGGGAGGAATGGCACCTCCCACATACACGTCAAGCCCCTTGACCTCGTTGAGCGGTTGCACGATGTCGTCGATGGTGACACCATTTTGCGACAGGTAACTCGTCACTCCCGGCACGGCGCGCAGTTCGAGCATGTCGGCTTGCTTGGGGCTGCGGATGTCGAGACCCACCAGCGCCACGCGTTTGCCCAAGAGTGCAAACGAGGCCGCCACGTTGGTGGCGACAAACGATTTGCCCTCGCCGCTCATGCTGGAGGTCACCAGCACCACCTTGTCGTTGATGTCAGGCAGCATGAATTGCAAGTTGTTGCGAATGAGGCGGAACAATTCCACGATGCTGCTCGTCTTTCCCTCTTGCACCACCAGGTTTTTGTGGTGGCGATTGTGGCACACCTCGCCAATCACCGGCAGGGTGGTGAGGCTTTCGAGTTCGGCTTGGGTGTTGAACTTGGTGGTGAACAGGTTCTTGAGGTAGAGGAACAAGATGGGCAGCACGATGGATGCGATGAGCGCCACGAATAGTGTCACCATCTTGTTGGGTGCCACGGGCTTGCTGTGAGCATAGGCGTGGTCCACGATTTTCCCCTTTGGTGTGTTGGCGGCGAGCACGAGTGCGTTCTCCTCACGCTTTTGCAGCAGCAAGGTGTAGAGCGCATTCTGGATGCCCTGCTCGCGGTAGAGGTTGCGCATGTCGCGCTCGGCGGTGGGCACTCCGCTCATTTGCGAGCGCGCTCCGCCCTGCAGGCGGTTGGCGGCGGCGATTTGCACACGCAGTGCGTCCATAGTGCCCGTCACGCTCTTGCGCACGTTGGCGCGCGTGTGGGCAATCTGCTCGTCGAGCATCTGCATCACTTGGCTGCTCTCGCGGGCCGAGTTGGCCAACTTCATGCGTTGCATCACCAGTTCGTTGTAGGCCTTGATGGCGTCGGCGGTAGCCTTTTCATCGGCATTGTTATTGTTGCCGCTGGCCTGGAAGGGGATGAGTGAGTGCTTGTTCTCGGGGTTGTCGATGAAGTCGCGCACCATGCCGGCGATGCGATAGTTGGTTTCCAGTTCCACGGCAGCCTGCTCGGCGGCGGTTTGCTTGGCCACGGCCTCTTTGACTTGCACGTCGGGGTCCACGATGTTGTGTGCGCGCTTGTAAGCCTCGATGTCGGCCTCGCTCTTGGTGAGTTCGGTGTAGATGAGGCCCAGACGCTCGTCGATGAACTTGGCGGTGTTCACTGCCGCCTCGTCCTTCTCGCGCTGGCCGCGCTCGTTGTAGATTTCCATCATGGTGTTGATGATGTCCTTGCCGCGCTGGATGTTGGTCTCGGGCACGTCGAGATAGATGCCGTTAGCCTTTTTGTTCATGATTTTCACGGCCATGACCTCCATGAGTTCCTCGGCCATGGGCACGTTGCCGGAGACGTGGATGCGCATCTTGAGCGGCTTGCCGGGCACATAGTGGTCGGTGGTGCGCAGCGTGAACATGCCATAGGGGGTGTTGATGTTGGCGGGCAGCGTGAGTCCCTTCTTCTCGACCATGGTCTTGAAGAATCCTTTCTTGATTTTCACGTCGGCCTTTCCGTTCTTGTCCACGTTGACCCTGAAACTCATGGCGATGGACAGCGTGTCGAAGAGGGCGTCGGGAGCGTCGATTTCAAGAGGTGAGTCGCCGTAGTGGTCCTTCTTGCGCAGGAATCCCAACTTTTCGGTATAACGGCGGTTGATTTTCAGGCGGTTAATCATTTCGCCGCAAATCTCTTGCGAGCCCATGACGATGACCTCGTCGTCGACCTTTGAGCCGCCTCCCAGTCCCAGCGACATGCTCTTGAGGATGGCGCTGCCGGTGCTGCCGCTCTTTTCGTCGGTCACCAGCACCTTGCCCACCACCAGATAGACGGGTTTCTTGAAGGTGAGATAAAATGCGGCGAGCCCCATGCACAAGATGAGTGAGAGTGCAAAGAGCCACCAGTAACGCTTGTATTTGTTCAACATCTCACCGAAGTCGATGACTTGTTGTTGCTGTCCTTGTTGTCCTTGTTGCGGAGTGGTAGAGTTTGTCATAGTATCGTGACTAGTTGCTTGTTGAGAGAGACTCGGTTGTCATTTCACGGTGAGTGCGATTACCAGCGATGCGATAATCGACGTGGCGCTCACGATGGTGGAAATGACGGTGAGTTTGTAGGCATTGTTCTGGTTGTAGCGCGAGTTGTCCACACGGATAGTATTAGGCGTGACATACACCACATCGTTCTGCTGCATGTAGAAGTAGGGCGATGCGAAGATGGAGGTGTCGGTGAGGTCGAGGTGATGATAGACGTTCTTGCCGTTTTCCTCGCGCACCACGAGCACGTTGGTGCGTTGTGCATACTCGGTGAGGTCGCCGCAGTCGGCCAGCGCGTCGAGCAGGGTGTAACGCTGCTTGTGGGCGTTCACACGGTGCGGATTGCGCACCTCGCCCATGACCACCACGTTAAACGAGATGAGTTCGCATCGCACGATGGGGTTGACCACGTCCTTGGCGATTTCGCGCGTGAGCATGTCCTCGACTTCGCGGGTCGTCTTGCCCTGCACGGCGATGGTGCCCAGCACGGGGAACGTGATGTTGCCGGCGCCGTCCACCACATAGGTCTGCTGCTTGGGCTGGCTGGTGTAGGTGAGTTCGCTGAGCCGCGCGGGATTGCTGAGCGGCAAGTTATAGATGGCGGTGGCCTCGGGCACAGTCGAGGTGACGGTAATCACTAATTCGTCGTCGGGCTGGATGCGGACGGCATAATCGGCAAGTGTGGAGGGCATTTCGCCGCTTTTAGAATTCTCGATGTTGCGAAAATAGGCAAGCGTGTTGTCCTTGGTCGTGGAGCACGAGGACAACAAAACAACGGCTGCAATCGCCGCTAGATGAGATATTTTCATCGTTTTCAATAAACTTTTATTTCACATTTATTCATATTATAAACGTGAATTGCGGGCGATTATTATAAACACGGAAAATTAGACCACGATTTTTCAGTGGGTGGAGCGGTGAAATTTGCTCAAAATGGGTGTGAGCAGGTCGTTGCGCAGTTGCGCCGGCATGGCTCCCAACGCCACCGCGATGAGCATGGTCATGGCCAGTGCGTCGGCCCACAGCCAGTGCAGGGTGTAGAACGCCACGGCTCCCACCACGAGCGTGGCCAGCGGCACGAGCTGTCTCGGTGAGAGGGTGAGCCTCATGTAGCGCTTCATGTCGTGCCAGCGGTAGAGCACCAGCACGCCGTTGGTGGCGATGAGCGTGGCGATGGGTCCCCACACGCCCCAGCGTGGTGTGAGCACCACGTTGAGCACCACATTCACCACGGCGGCGAGCACGATGGCAGGCAGGGTGCGAGCGGTGTCCTTGGCACACTGATAGCCCATGTCGAAAAACGCTACCACGGCAAACGTGATGGCCGAGAATCCAAGGGGATAGATGAACGCCAGACTCGACTGGTACTGCGCGGCGACGAGCCAGCCGTAGTTCATCTTGAGCATGAAGGCATAGCCCAGCAAAATGGCGCACAGGATATAGATGTAGCCGTTGAGCATCTTGGTGAAAAAGTTGTCGCGGTCGGGGCTGTTGTACTGCAGCAGTGCCGTTTCCTGCCAAGCCTGGTAGAAGATGAGTGCAATCGTTTGCAGGATGGACGTGAAGCGGATGGCCACGGCATAGACGCCGTTCACGTCGAGCCCCAGGTAATACATGATGAACCACCTGTCGCTGCTCCCCGTGAGCCACCAGCACAGCGAGCCTGGCAGTAGTGGCAGCGAGTAGCGCACCACTTCGCGAGCGATGCGCGCCATGTCGACGTGTGCCGCGAGATGCCGTCGCAGCAAGCCGGTGCGCGCCTCCACGATGGCCAGCGCCAGCAGGCGCGCCAGGATGTTGGCCACAAAGATGCCCTTGACACCCATGCCCAGCGCCGCCACGCACACCACGCTCAGCAAGCCGATGAGCAGTGCCGTGAGCATGCCCACCGCCACGAACGCCTTGTTGTGCCCCAGGCCGCGCATCACCTGTGAGAGCACCTCGTGCAGCGAGATGGACAGCAATAGTGCCACGGTGTACCACAGATAGGCCACCGGGTGAATGATAGCGATGGCCGCCGCGATGACCAGGGTGAGCAGCGTGTTCACGCCCAGTGTGCGCACCACCATGTTCACCACGCCGCGGCGCACAGCGTCGCTGGGCGCGTCGATGAGGAAGCGGAACGCGCCGTCGCGCAGGTTGAGCGTGACAAACGGCATGAGCAGGAAGCACGCGGTGAGGCACACGTCGTAGTAGCCAAACTCGCCCGTGTCGTGTACAAAGAAGGTATAGAGCGGCACCATCAAGAACGTGATGACTTTGCTGCCAATGTTGCCAATGGCATACACGCCCATGTCCTTGATAAACTTGCTGCCACGCGAGGGCTGCTGTGTGTGAGGTGCTTCCGTCATGCGGTGTGAATTCAATCAGAAACGCAAAGTTACGGCTTTTTTTTGCCATTACAAGCGATTTGAGTAACTTTGCAATGATTTTTTATAGGACACAGCAACAATGAACTTTTCTATAGACTTGACACCGCTCACTTGGGGCCTGCTTGCCGGAGCCGCCGTGCTGAGCGTGGTCTATGTGTGGTGGCAGTGGCACCGCTCGCGTGTGCTCACTCGCCATGTGCGTGAGGAGGAATTGCAACGCCCCTACGCCGAGGAGTTGCCTCCGGTGAGTGTGATAGTAGATGCTGGCAACGAGACCGACCAACTCATGGACTTCTTGCCGCTGGTGCTGCACCAAGACTATCCCACGATGGAGGTGATTGTGGTGGCCGACGGTTCGGCGGAGTCCACGCGCGACCTGCTGAGCGAACTCAAGGCGTCGTTTGCCAATCTGCACATCACGTTCACGCCTCACGACATGCGTTCACTCTCTCGCAAGAAATTGGCCCTGATGATAGGTCTCAAGGCGGCACACTACGACGTGGTGCTCACCACGAGCGCCAACTGTCGCGCCGCCAGCGACCAGTGGCTGCGCACGATGATGCGCAACTTTGTGGACGGCGTGGACGTGGTGCTGGGCTATTCGCACTACCGCTACAAGCGCGACCGCCAGTGGTGGCATCGCTATCGCGTGTACGACACGGTGTGCACCGCGGTGCAGTGGCTCACCACCGCCATCCAGGGGCATCCCTATCGCGGCACGAGCGACAATCTGGCCTATCGCAAGCATTTGTTCTTTGACCATCACGGCTTTGCTCGCTGCATGGAGTTGCAGTGGGGCGAGGACGACGTGTGGCTGAGCCCTCTCATGACTGCCGACAACACCCGCGTGGAGTTGGCCCCCGAGAGCCAGTTGTCGACCTACTACGACAACATGGCCCGTACGCATAGCCTGCTCAAGATGCGTCGCGACTTCACCTCGCGCTTTGTGCGTCAGAGCCAGTTTGTGGTGGCAAGTTGCATGTCGCTGGCCTACTATCTGCGTCTGGCGGCCCTCATCGCCGCCGTGGCGCTCAATCCCACCAATGCCGTGGTGCTCATTGCCGCTGCGCTCATCCTGATAGGCACGTGGATAGGCACCATAGGCTCCATGCGCCGCAACTGCACGTTGCTGCAAGCCCCGCGCCTGCTCTTCACCGTGCCGTTCTTCACCGTGTGGCGACCCGTGGTGAACCTTGTGTATCGCTTGGGCGAGCGTGCTCGCACCAAGAGCAACTACACCACCTATGCCTGACACCGTCCTCACACCGCGCATGGCTCGTGAGGCACGTTTTCCGGTGCTTGACTCCCTGCGTGGCCTCTTTGCGGTGGCCATCGTGTTGCTGCACTATCACCACCCGGAGTTTCTCACCACCTCGCGCTTGGCGGTGTGCTTTTTCTTCATGGCGAGCGGTTTCCTGCTCGAGTGGCGTCATGGCGCCGACACGCCGGGCATGAGTTGGCGCGCCTTCACCTTGCCGCGCGTGGCGTTTCTCTATTTGATTCATTGGTTTGCGCTCTTGCTCCTCGTGGTGCCGCATCACGGCGAGTTCATGGCGTCGCGGGCGTCTTTTTGGCCCCATGTGTTGCTGCTGCAGAGTTGGTGCAGCGACATGGACGCGGTGTTTGCCTTTAACGATGTGGCGTGGTTCTTGAGCGCGCTGGTGCCGTGCTACCTGCTCTATGTGCCGCTGTCGCGCTTGCTGGCCCGCACGGGCAGCAGGGTGTGGCTGGCGGTACTGGCTGTGGCCATGGTGGCGCTGGGCGTGGTGCTGTGGCATCTCGATGAGGTGGCTCGGCGCTACTGCTATGTGCTGCCGGCATTGCGTGTGCTCGACTTTGCGCTGGGCATGGCGCTGGCGCGCTTGGTGCCGCAGTTGTGCGCTCGTGCGCAAGGCCTGGGTGTGTCCGCTCGCACCCTCATCGACGTGCTCTTGCTCGCTGTGTGCCTGCTCTTGCTCGTGACGAGCGACACGGTGGCAGCGCTCAAGCCCTTTAGCGACGTGCTGGTGTGGTGGGTGCCCACCGCGCTGGTGCTGGCGGCCATCGCCGTGTTCAACGCCCGCAGGGGTGCTCTGGGGCGTGTGCTGACATGGCGACCGCTGGTGTGGCTGGGCACGGTGAGCATGGAGGTGTATCTGTTCCAACACGTGGCTGGCGGCATCGTCAACTATGGCCTCAATCCGTTGCTTGCCCACTTTGGGCTTCGTCCGCCGCACATCGGCGCCTATCTCACCTTGCTCGTGCTGTTGCCCCTGGCATGGTTGCTTCACCGCTACGTCTCACGTCCGTTGCGCCGCTGGTTGCTGCGCGCTGGTCATTCGTCTGCCGAGTCATGAATTTCGCCACTTCCATAAGATTTCGCACGCTCGACGTGGTGCGCCTCGCCTTCGTGTTTGTCGTCATCGTGGCGCACTATGGCCCGTGGGACTTGGTGGCCGAGAGTCGGCTTGGCGTGAGTTTTTTCTTCTTGGCGAGTGGTTTCCTCATGCAGATGCGCCACGAGGTGCCGTCGTTGAGCGGTTTCGGCTGGGGCGCCCACCTCAAGCGGCGTTTGATGCCGGCGGCATGGTTTCTCTCGTCGCTGGTGTGGTGCTACGTGGTGTTCCCGGTGTTGTCGTTCACGCTGCATCGCTGGGGATTGTGCCGCTGGGGCGGCGCGTTGCTGCTGGCTATGGCGGCGCTGGCCGTGGTGACAGCGACGGCATGCGAACCCATTCAAATGTGGACCTATGTGTTGCCTCCCGCCCGCATGATAGACTTTGCGGCAGGCATGTTCCTGTGCCAACTGTTGCGTGAACATGGTGACGCGGCGCGGTTGTCGCGGCACAGCGTGGCACTCACCGTCGTGGCCGTCGTGCTGTCGGCAGTGGCTCTGATGATTCATCGCCAGGGCTGGGTGGGGTACTTCTCCAACTCGCTGCTGCACATTCCGGCCAGCGTGGCACTCGTAACGGCCTGTGTGGCAGTTGACATCCGCAAAGGTGGCGTGAACTGGGGAGCCGTGATGGCCTTGCTCGTCGCCGCCAACATGGAAATCTATATTTTTCAGCAACCTGCCAGCGAGTTGGTGAAACTGTTGATGCTGGCGATAGGGAAATCAGATATGCTTGCCGACAAGGCGTTTCGCCTGATGCTGGTGCTGGTGGTGCTCATTCCGCTTGCACTTGCGGTGAACCGCCTCTTTACCAAGCGCTTGCAACGCTGGCTGCGGGGTGAGGGCGAAGGTCGTGCGAGTAAGAAATAAGCCCCACTTTAAAATATCGTGGGCAAAATTGCGTTATTAGTTGTAAATGACACATTCTGCGCACCGACATATTGTTTTGCTCCTGCTGGCGTTGAGCGCGCTGGTCACTGTGGCCCAGCGCAATGACAAAGTGCTCAATCGCCAATATGCCGACCTGAAGCGTTTTCACTACGGCTTCTCGGTGGGCATGAATTTTCAGGACATGCACATCACCAACAACGGTTTCGTCACCGAGGACGGCGAGCAGTGGTTTGCCGAAATTCCCAACCACTCGCCGGGCTTCTGTGTGAACGTGCTGGCCGATTTGCGTCTGGGACAGCACTTCAACTTGCGTTTCTCGCCGGGCATGTACTTCGGCAACAAGGTGGTGCAGTTTCGCAACGCGCTGGGCGACCCCTCGGCGCCAGAGCCCTCGCACTACCGCCAGAGCCAGAACATCAAGTGCACCTATGTGGTGCTGCCGCTCGACCTCAAGATGTCGGCTTTGCGCTATCACAACATCCGCCCCTATGCCACCGCGGGCGTGATGGGCGTTTTCGACGTGAGCAAGGACCGCAGTGAGCAGTTAAAACTCAAAAACACCGACGTGATGCTCACCGTGGGCATGGGCTGCGACTTCTATTTGCCCTATTTCAAGTTCTGCCCCGAGGTGAAGTTCTGCTTTGGGTTGCGCAACCTGTTGCAGAAGAATCGTCCCGACCTGCAAGAGAATCCCGAGATGTATCGCTTCACGCAGAGCGTGAGCAAGTTGCAAGATAACATGGTGGTGCTCACGTTCTACTTTGAATGACGTTGAAGGTTGCAATGCTTCGCACATTATTACATAGGGTTTTAGTCGTGTGCCTGCTTGTGGCGGGTTGCTGGCATTGTGCGCTGGCTCAAGTGGACGCCCAACTCACTCAATACTGGGCTGTTCCGGCCTACTATAACCCTGCGGCGACTGGCAACACCGATTTTATCCACATCACCGGCGGCAGCCGTCTGCAATGGGTGGGCATCACGCATGCCCCCATGACCTTCATGGCCCTAGCCGACATGCCCTTCAAGTTCTTGGGCCGTCGCTGGGGCACCGGCGTGTCGCTGCAGCAGGAGAGCATGGGTCTGTATCGCTCGCTGCAAGCCGGAGCGCAGTTGTCGTGGAAGAAGAAGATGCTGCGCGGCACCCTGAGCGTGGGTGTGCAGTTGGGCATGCTCAACGAGACCTTCAAGGGCTCCAAACGATTCATTCCCGAGGGCGATGACTATCACGAGAGCAACGACGACGCCATTCCCAACACCGATGTCACGGGTACGGCGTTCGACATCAGCGCCGGCGTGATGTTCACCCACAAGTGGTTTTGGGTGGGTTTTTCAACGACCCACATCACCGCCCCGTCCATCACCCTCAAGGCCGAGGGCAACGAGGAAAATCTCTACGAATTTGATGCCGGCCGACTCTATTATTTCATGGCTGGTAGCAATATTCCTATAAAAAACACGTTATTTGAGATACAGCCCTCGGTCATGGTGAAGAGCGACTTCAAGTTCTTTCAGGCCGAGGCCACTGCACGAGTGCGCTACAACAAATTCTTGAGTGCCGGCGTGGGCTATCGCCACCGCGACGCGGTGAGCGTGATGCTGTCGGCGGAGTACAAGAATTTCTTTGCGGGGTATTCCTATGACTATCCCATCTCGGCCATCTCGCGCTCCACACATGGTAGCCACGAGGTGTTCTTGGGTTACAACGTGAAACTCAACTTGGGCGAGAAAAACCGAAATAGCCAGCGCTGCATCCGCATCTTGTGAGGCGTCGCATGAGAGATTGACTGAAAAAAGTATAAAGGAAAAATAGACATCAACTAACACGATATGAAGAAATTACTATTGATGCTACTGGTGGCCGCCGTGACCGTGTCGTGCGGTTCGGTGCGTGGTCGCAACAGCATGGGCGGCGAGGTCACTGGCGTGGGGGCTTCCTACATGAGTGAGCCCACCCCCTATGGCATGGTGCTCGT
>CACWKM010000035.1:2510-14855 GCA_902761475.1 uncultured Bacteroidales bacterium | reverse complement strand
CACAGGTGCGCCGCTCGGCTCGCCGTCAACAGTAGCCACGGTGAGGTTTTCCAACTCATAACCATCGTCGGGCGTCACCGTCAGCGTGACGGTCTCGCCAATGGAGGCGGCCGCCTTGTCGCTGGTCACCGTGCCGTGCTCAAATGATTCCGGCAGGCTGATGGTGTAGGTGGGCTCGCTGCCGTCGTATTCCTGCCAATCATCGTCTATCAAACCATACACCGTCCAGTTCTTGCCTCTCGCGGTGGCCACCTGCGTGGTGGTGATGACGTTCTGCTCGGTTTCAGAATCAAGGTCGATGACAATGAACGATCCGTTTTCTCCCCAATAATCAACATCCACGGTGGGCAGACTGGCCACCAACGCCTCCATGTTACCGCCGTTGATTTGGTTGCCGGAGCAGTCAAGATACCACAAGGCCGTGTTGTGGCTCACGTCGAGTTCAGTCAGTTGGTTGTTGTAGCACTCAAACACATCCATCGCAGTGTTCTGGCTCACGTCGAGTTCAGTCAGCGAGTTGTTGGAGCAGTCAAGTCCTCCCAACGCAGTGTTGTGGCTCACGTCGAGTTCCGCCAGTTGGATGTTGGAGCAGTAAAGTTGCGTCAGGGCGGTGTTGTAACTCACGTCAAGCCCCGTCAGTGGGTTGTTGGAGCAGCGAAGGTATATCAACGCAGTGTTCTGGCTCACCTCGAGTTCCGTCAACTGGTTTTTGTTGCAGTAAAGCGCTTCCAACGCGGTGTTCTGGCTCACCTCGAGTTCCGTCAGCGAGTTGTCGGAGCAGTCAAGTTGCGTCAGGGCGGTGTTCTGGCTCACGTCGAGTTCCGTCAACTGGTTGTTGGAGCAGTTAAGTAGCCTCAACGCGGTGTTGTGGCTCACGTCAAGTTCAGTCAGCGGGTTGTTGAAGCAGTGAAGCACATCCAACGCGGTGTTGTGGCTCACGTCGAGCCCAGTCAGCTGGTTGTTATTGCAGGCAAGGAATATCAACGCGGTGTTGTGGCTCACGTCGAGTTCCGTCAACTGGTTAATGGAGCAGTAAAGAGCCTGCAGGGCGGTGAAATGCTCGATGCCCGTCAGGTCGGCAATACTTTTAGAGGCGACATCGATAATGATGATGGCGGCTATCTCCCCGTCGGTGAGCACGCCGTCGCTGCCGTAGGGTCGCGACAGCAGATAGTTGCGGAAGTTCGCATCGGGGAAATTGCTGGAGTCGATAGGCAGCCCATCGGCGCTGCCGTCGTATTCCTGCCAAATACCATTTGTGCGGCCAAGCACCTCCCAATTCTTGCCTCGCGCCATAGCCACCTGTGTTGTGGTGATGACGTTCTGCTCGGTGTCGGAATCCAGGTCGATGACACGGAATGTTCCGCTCCCATCCACCACGATGGGCAGACTAGCTACCAATGCCGCCATGTTCTCGCCGTAGATTTGGTTGTCATTGCAGTAAAGCATGTTCAAGGCTGCACAGACGCTCACGTCAAGCGAGGTCAACTGGTTGCTGTGGCAGAAAAGCGTTATCAACTCAGTGTTGTGGCTCACGTCAAGCGAGGTCAACTGGTTGTTGTAGCAGTTAAGGTGTGTCAACGCGGTGTTCTGTCTCACGTCAAGCGAGGTCAACTGGTTGTCGTAGCAGGGAAGCTGCTTCAACTCGGTGCATCCAGTCACGTCAAGCGCGGTGAGCTGATTGCTATAGCACCTAAGCAGTCTTAATTCGCTGTTCTGGCTCACGTCAAGCGCGGTCAACTGGTTGTTGGTGCAGAAAAGATCTGTCAATGCGGTGTTGTGGCTCACGTCAAGCGTCGTCAGCTGGTTGTTGTTGCAGCTAAGCCCTGTCAAGGCGGTGAAATGCTCGATGCCCGTCAAGTCAGAGATGCTTTTATTATCAAGATCTAGAACTGTGATGCCGGCAATCTCCTCGTGGGTGAGCACCTCGTCGCTGCCGTAGTCCTGCAACAGCAGGTAGTCGCGGAAGTTCGCATCGGGGAAGTTGGCTTGGTTGATGGACAAACCGAACACGGCTGTGACGGTGGCATCGGCGGCGGGCATCGTGAAGGTGTCGCCAGTGATGGTGTTGCCGTCAACCGAATATTTCACCATATAGCCCTCGGGCACATTGCTGCAAGCAAGCGTGACGGTAGTGCCTGCAGCATAGTAGGTCGCGCCATCGATATCAACGCTCTCGCCCGTGGCGGTGACGCCGGAGGGCAGGGTGAGGGCATGGACGCTGCGCGCGCCTTCCTGGTCTTCGCTGCCGCTGCCTATTCCAACGCCTACATTGATATAGGCGCCACTTCTGTTATCGGTGTTGTCCACTTCACTATCGTGATAGTAGTTGGCGGTGAGGGTGCTGTTACTGGTTTTGTATCCTGCGATAGCACCCGAGTAGTCATGGCCAGACACCTTAGCACCAAGCACAAGACAGTTGCTAACGGGGCAGTTGGTGAGTGTACCTACAATACCACCGACGTTGGTGGAAGTACCAATGGAATGCTTAACGCGGCCTTTGAAAGTGCATCGGCTGATGGCGACGCCAGTAGTGTTGTTTCCGTTGCTGATGCCCGCAATGCCGCCAAGGGCGCTGCTGGATTTAGCGGATCGTATATCTACGTTGCTCTCCACCTGGCAGTCCTCAATGGTTCCATAGTTGTAACCCACGATACCGCCAGTGTTGTTGTAACCGACAATTCTGGCATCGGCGAGGATGACCTTCTTAACGATAGCACCGCTCGAGATGAAGCCAAAGAGGCCCTGGCTCGTGTCGTAGTTGGTGGTTCCATTCTTGTAGATGCGGATGCCGCTGATGGTGTGGTTCTGACCGTCGTAGGTGCCACAAAAAGGATTGCCGTAGCCGCCGATTGCAGTGAAGTTGTTCTCGTGGTTATTGTCATTCCATGCCGAGGAGTGGGCGTAGGCGATGTCGGCGGTCTGCTTAAAGGTGATGCCACTGCCGTCGTCGCTGCCAGTGATGTAAAGGGCGAGGTAGTCGAGGTCGGTGGTCGTGGCAATCTCGTAGGTCTTGTTGCCCAGACTGTTGAAGTCGGTCAAGGCTACCTTGCGGATGGTGTAGTTCTTACGAATGTCGCCGGCGTATTCGTTCATGCCAGTCACTGTTACTTGAGCTTCACCCACGCGGTTGCTACCCCAGTAAGAGAGCGTGTAGTCGGTGTCCTTGGTGAGCATGGTGCCGTTGTAGGTGACGACAGGCTCCGGCTCGATGGGGCTGCCTAAGTAGAGATAAGAATTTTCCAAGCCGCTGATGACGGTGTTGCTGCTCGAGAATGGCGCGTTGGACACATAATCGACTATGATAGTGGCGAAAGTCTTGCCCGACGGGATGGTGACGGTGAGCGTGTGCTTGTTGCTGCTCACCGAGGCGGAGCAGCCAGTGACGTCGGTGCCGCTCTTGGTCTGGACCGTGGCGCCATAGAACCACAGCGAGTTGTTTTCGATTGTCACAGTGAACGAGCTGCCGGTGATAACGTCGGTGAACGAGCTCATTTCCTGGAAGTTGAGCGTGCCATTGAGGGTCACGCATGCAATAGTAGCATTACTGAAGGTGTAGCTAGAACCTTCCTGAGCGGGGATTTGATCTCCGCCCCACATCGTCTGGATGGCAAAGCTATAATAAGTTTTGCCGTTGACGGTTCGCTTCATGCCTTGCATAGAGATGCCAGTCTGGACCGTGGCTTGCGCCGCTATGCCCGCGACGAGCATCAGCAGTAGGAGTAATACTTTTTTCATCATCGCATGGTTTTATGTGTGAATAATTGACTATCTAGGAATTACAAAAATAAAACATTATAATGACATGGCAATCACCAAACGGCTGAAATTTCTAAAAAACTACGATTTTGCCTAATGGATTCTTTTTCACTGGAGATAATTACACGATACTTGGTGGTGATTCGGCTTTTAGTTCGTAAATTTGCAGTGTGAATTATGAATTGTTCATAGCGCGACGGCTCAAGTTGGCCAGCGGCGACCGCGCCGGGTCGCCCAGCCTCACGGTGGCGGTGGTGGGTGTGGTGCTCGCCATCGTGGTGATGATTCTTTCCATCGTCATCGTGCTGGGCTTTAAGAATGAGATTACCAGCAAGATTTATTGCCTCGATGCTCACATCAAGGTGAGCAATGCCGTGGTGGGCCTCGACGAGAACTACGACACGGTGCGCGGGTCGGAGGTGATGGAAGCCGTCGATGGCGATGAGGACTTGAAAGGCCGCGTGAGCAGCATGAGCCTCACCGCCGACCAACCCACCATCTTGAAAACCGACGATGATTTTCTGGGTATCACCTATCGCGGCGTGGACAACCGCTACGACTGGAGTTACCTATCGCAGCACCTCGTCGCCGGCGAGTTGCCCGACACCACCTCTCTGGGCGACGTGCTGCTCTCGCAATCGGTGGCCCAACGGCTCAGGCTCAAGGCCGGCGACCGCGTGATGGCCTATTTCGTCAACGACAAGGTGAAGGCGCGCCGACTCACCATCACCGGCATCTTCTCGACCGACTTCGACAGTTTCGACGACGTGCTAATGATGGGCAACCTATCGCAAATTCAGCACATCAATGGTTGGGACGGCGACACGGGCCACTTCGTGGCGGTGAACCTGCGGCGGGCAGATGACATCGACGACACGTCCTACTCGCTCTACACCCTGCTGGCCGGCAACAGCGTGGACAAAGACTCTCAAACGATGTTCAACGTGAGCAACACCCACTACAACAACCAAGCCTTCTTTGCCTGGCTTGCCATGCTCGACATGAACGTGGTGGTGATATTGGTGCTCATGATGATTGTGGCCGGCTTCACGCTCATCGCCGCGATGCTCATGATTGTGCTCGACCGAGTGCGCACGATAGGCCTGCTCAAGGCACTTGGCGCTACCAACGGCTCGGTGCGCAGCATCTTCGTCTACATGACACAGCGCCTCATCTTGCGCGCGCTCATTTTGGGCAACGTGATTGGCATCGGACTGGCCTTGATTCAAAAGTATTTCCACGTGGTGAAACTCGACGCCGCCACCTACTATATGCCGTATGTGCCCATCGAACTCCATGTGGGCGCCCTCGTCGCGCTCAATGTGGCCATCGTGGTGATTTCTTACCTCACTTTGCTTGGACCCTCACACATCATCTCCACCATCTCCCCCACCTCGACGATGCGTTTTGAATGAAAAATTTGGGGATGCAAAGATGTTAAAAAAATACTGCCGTTTGCACGCTGATACTCCATTTTTTATTACTACCTTTGCACGTTAATAGCCACCGAGCATGGAAAACGTGGACAAACAACAACTCCTCGACAGCCGTTACCTGCGCATGGCGCAGATATGGGCCGAGAACTCCTACTGTCGCCGCCGGCAAGTGGGCGCGCTCCTCGTCAAAGACAAAATGATTATCAGCGACGGCTACAACGGCACGCCGGCTGGCTTTGAGAATGTGTGCGAGGACGACGACGACCACACCAAGCCCTATGTGCTCCATGCCGAGGCTAATGCCATCACCAAGGTGGCACGCAGCAACAACAGCAGCGACGGAGCCACACTCTACGTCACCACTTCGCCATGCATCGAGTGCTCTAAACTCATCATTCAAGCGGGTATCAAGCGCGTGGTGTTTGGAGAGGTCTACCGCATCACCGACGGGGTGCAACTGCTCAAGCGGGCTGGCATAGAATGTGTACAACTACAACTCACGCCCAAGGGTGTCGACGTGAAAAGAATCTAAGAATCGAACATCTCACATGAGCAACAATCAAAACAAGTCCTTCCTGTGGCTGCCGCTGGCTATCGCCCTCGCGGTGGTGGCGGGCATTTTCATTGGCAATCGATTCTCGAGCAAGAAATACGCCGTTGACCTCGATCGCAAACTCAACTCTATCCTGAACCTTGTGGCCGATGGATATGTCGACACCGTGAATCTGGACCAACTCATTGAGATGTCTATACCCGAAATCTTGTCAAACCTCGACCCGCACACCTCCTACTTCACTGCCGAGGAACTCCGCGCGTCGGAAGAAGACCTCGGGGGCAGTTTCAGCGGCATCGGCATCTCGTTCACGATTATGAACGACACCATCGGGGTGATTGAGGTTATCGCCGGAGGCCCATCGGAAAATGCGGGCATTCAGCCTGGCGACCGCATTGTCACCATCGATGACTCGGTCTATGTGGGCTCCAAAATCAACAACGCCGGGGTGATGAAGCGACTCCGTGGAGCCAAGAACAGCAAGGTGAAACTGGGCATCAAGCGCAGCACGTCAAGCAAGTTGCTCCACTTCACCGTGACGCGTGGCGACATCCCCATCAACTCGGTCGACGCCTATTACATGCTCGACAAAATCACGGGCTACGTCAAGGTGAACCAATTCGGCTACCACACCTACGACGAATTTCTTGAGGCGCTCATCGACTTACGCTCGCAAGGCGCCAAACGCTATGTGGTGGATTTGCGAGGCAATGGCGGCGGATACATGGAGCGCGCCGTGCTCATGGTCAACGAATTCCTGCCCGAGGACCAACTCATTGTCTACACCAAGGGGCGCGACAAGCGCAACGACTCGCAAGTGTGGAGCGATGGCAACGGCTCCTTCCAGGATGCCGAGTTGGTGGTGCTCATCGACGAATTCTCGGCCAGCGCGAGCGAAATCTTTGCCGGAGCCATCCAGGACAACGACCGCGGCCTCATCGTGGGCGCACGTTCGTTTGGCAAGGGACTCGTGCAAAATCAGTTTGTGCTCCCCGACAGCAGCGCCATACGCATGACGATTGCGCGCTACTACACGCCGTCGGGACGCTGCATCCAGAAGGACTATAAAAAGGGCAACATGGCCTATGAGCAAGAGGTGCTCGACCGTTACACCCACGGCGAACTCTATAGCAGCGACAGCATCAAGGTGGACAAGTCGCAAACCTTCACCACCACGATTACGCACCGCACGGTGTATGGCGGCGGAGGCATCGTGCCCGACATTTTCGTGCCGCGCGACACCACGGGGCTCACGCGCTACTATATCGACGTGGCCAATGCCGGACTGCTGCAAAAGTTCGCGTTCACCTATGTGGACAACAACCGCCGCGCGCTCGAGAAACTCGACGACTACAAGCAGTTCATGCGCACGCTGCCGCCCGACGACGTGTTGCTCAACGACTTCGTGGACTACGCCACCCAGAGCGGCATTGCGCCACGATGGTACTACATCAACTTGTCGCGTAATGTGATTTTGACAAACATCAAGGCGCTCATTGCGCGCAACATCTTTGGCAACTCGGCGTTCTACCCCATCTATAACCGCAACGACGAGACTGTGCAGGCCGCCATCAAGGCACTCAACAAGCACAAAGCGGCATTCCCCATTGCCAATGACAAGAAGTGACGACATCACAGCCGCCAAACGGGCACTTCGCCGACACATGCGACAGGCCAAGGCCCTGATGTCGACGGCACAGATGCGCGACGAGGCCAAGCGTGTGTTTGAACTCATCGAGCGGCAACCCTGGTTTGCCCAGGCACAGAGCGTGATGCTGTACTACTCACTGCCCGACGAAATGCCCACTCACGACGTGGTGCGAGCATGGAGTCGCGACAAGACCATCTATCTGCCCCGAGTGGCTGGCGATGAAATCGAGGTGGTGCGTTATCGCGAGGGCGAATTTGCCACGAGTGCCCGCTATGGCATCGAGGAACCGCTCGGCCCAGCGCTCACGCCCAGTGTCATCGACCTGCTCATCGTGCCAGCCATTGCCGTCGACGAGCAGTGTCATCGCCTGGGGCGAGGAGGCGGATTCTACGACCGCTTCATGGCACGGCAGCGTGTGGGCACGGCAATTGCCGTAGCACTCGACTGTCAAGTGGTGGACAAGGTGCCCACCCTACCACACGACATCGCTTTGCAGGCCATCATCACGGCCTCGCACTTTTTCACCAGCAAACACTAACAACGAATCATAACCACAATTCGCGATGAAACATCTCATAGGCATCGACAGCAAACTCTGCGACATCGTCATGGCCGAGCCGTCGGTCATCACCGTGCTCGACCGCTTTGGCATCGCACTGGGTGTGGGCGACAAGACCATCGCCGCAATATGTGCCGAGCATGGCTTAGACCGCGACTTCTTCGCCACCATCATCAACACCTATCTCAACGAGGACTATTTTCCCGAACGCATCCTGGCCTCGATGGATGCGCAACTCATCATCTCCTACTTGCAACGCACCAACGCCTACTACGAGCAATTTCAACTGCCCAACATCGAGCGGCACTTCCACTTGTTGCTCGGCAAGAGCGACCCCAGCAACAACAACCTGGGGCTCATGATGCGTTTCTTCGGTGAGATGAAAGCCCAACTGCTGGCGCGCATTGCCGATGACCGCTCGCGGTGGTTCCCCGAGGTGATTGAGTTGCAACGCCATGCCGAGCATGCGACCGATGCGACCATCGACAAGGGGTTCGACGAGGACAGCGTGGAGGACAAAATCGACGACCTCATCCACATGTTTGTGATGCACCTCAAGGGTGACTATGACCACAACTTGTGTCTGGCCGTCATCATCTCATTATTCAACCTCAAGAAGGACATCACGCAGAACAACCGCATTCGCAACCGCATTTTGCGCCCATTGGCAGCGGCGCTCAAGTCACAGCAGCCATGACCAATACCAGCGCAGTCATCATCATGAGCAACACGCTGCAGGCGTTGGGCCTCAAGCGGTTGTTGAGCGACTCGTTCAGCATCGATGCCGCCGTGGTGCAACATCCGTCCGACATCATTGACTGCAGCGACTCGGTGGACTTCTTCTTCACCGATGCCGAGCATTTTGTGGCACACCTGAGTTTTTTCCTGCCACGCCAGTCACGCACCATCGTGGTGAGTGAAAACTCCGCCACCACCGCCGAACAAACGCACATCGACCCCACCGCCCCGCAGGAGCGCATCGTCGAGGCACTTGCCGCGCACATCAAGCGCACGGCAAGCGATGCCAACGACGGCAACACGCTCTCACAACGCGAGACCGAGGTGCTGCGACTCGTGGCATCGGGGTGTATCAACAAGGAGATTGCACACCGACTAAACATCAGCATCAACACCGTGCTCACCCATCGCAAGAACATCACCGCCAAGTTGGGCATCAAGAGCGTGAGCGGACTCACGTTCTATGCCATGATGAACGGCCTAATCGCGCCGCAATGATAGCACTCGCACTTAACCCCACAAATAAAACGCTCCGCAGTTTTGAAGCCGCGGAGCGTTTTTAATTGATAATCGTTGCCGGTGAATTACACCCACTTGAGATAGGCGAAATCCTGACGGTGCGGCAGGCGCTTGTCCCACGGATAGATGCGGAAGGCAAAGCGGAACACGCCCGAATAGGTCACGTCGTGCTTGAGGGTGTAGGTAATCACATCGCCATCCTCGGCAGCCACCTTAAAGGGCACGGCACCCACAAAGCGGGTCTCGCCATCAACCTCCTGATAGATGACCATCTCCACGCCCAGGCTGCGTCCCAAGCCAGCGGTGTCGACCTTGATGGAGACATTGAACGGCTCGCCATTGTTGTTGGCGCTACGCAGACTCTCGCTCATTTCCACCTCGTCAATCACATGAACTGCATCCCACTTGCTTGCCACTTTCTCCTTCCAAGCCACGATGTCACGGGCCAGTTGGAAGTCCTTGGCGCGCAGTTTCTTGCTGCGATCGGCCTGGGGCTCATAGAAGCGGTCGATGTAATCCTTGAGCATGCGCGACATGGTGTAGTTGGGCGCAATGTGAGCAATCGAATTCTTGATGTACTGCACCCACAGTGGCGAGTAGCCCTTGCTGTTCTTTGCGAAGTAGAGAGGAATGATTTCGTTCTCCAGCATCGAATAGATGGTAGCAGCATCCAGACGGTCTTGTTGGGTCTGGTCGGTATAGGTGCGCTTGTCGGTAAGTGCCCAACCGGCGCCCTCACGATAACCCTCATACCACCAGCCGTCAAGCACCGAGAAGTTGAGCAAGCCGTTCATCTCGGCCTTCTCGCCCGACGTGCCCGATGCCTCGAGAGGACGGGTGGGCGTGTTCAACCAGATGTCGACACCAGTGATGAGACGCTTCGACACCGTCATGTCGTAGTTCTCCAAGAAGATAATCTTGCCCAAGAACTCCGGCATCTTCGAAATCTCAATGATGCGCTTGATGAGGTCCTGACCTGCGCCATCGGCGGGGTGAGCCTTGCCGGCATAGATGAACTGCACAGGGAATTTCTCGTTGTTCACAATCTTCGACAAGCGGTCGAGGTCGCTAAAGAGCAGGTGAGCACGCTTGTAGGTGGCGAAACGACGAGCAAAGCCAATGAGCAGCGCATTGGGGTTAATCTTGTCCACAATCGACATGATGCGAGTGGGATCACCCTGGTTCTTCAGCCAGTTGGCAGTGAAGTCGCGCTTCACAAAGTTGATGAACTTGCTCTTGAGGCGCATGCGCATGTTCCAAATCTCCTCGTCGGGAACGCTCAAGATGGGAGCCCATGTCGACTCGTGGCCCTGGTCCTCAAGATAGTTGGGGCCAAACACGCGAGCATAGAACTCTTTCCACTCCGATGCTGCCCAGGTGGGCATGTGCACGCCATTGGTCACATAACCCACGTGCGACTCCTCGGGAGCATAGCCCTTCCAGATGCCGGCAAACATCTTGCGCGACACTTGTCCGTGGAGCCAACTCACACCGTTGCTCTCTTGCGTGGTGTTCAGTGCGAACACACTCATCGAGAAGCGCTCGTTGCTGTCGGGATTCTCGCGGCCCATGTTCATCAGGTCTTGCCAGGTGATGCCAAGTTTTGCGGGGAACTCGCCCATGTACTTGCCAAACAGACCCTCGTCGAAGTAGTCGTGGCCGGCAGGCACGGGGGTGTGCACGGTGTAGAGCGAAGATGCACGCACCACTTCCAGTGCCTCGTTGAAACTCAGACCATCCTCCTGCACATAGTCCACCAGGCGTTGCAGGTTGAGCAATGCGGCATGGCCCTCGTTGCAATGATAAATCTCGTGCTTGATGCCCAAACGCTTGAGCATGAGCACGCCACCAATACCCAGCAGATATTCCTGCTTGATGCGGTTCTCCCAGTCGCCACCATAGAGTTTGTGGGTGATGGGACGGTCAAACTCGCTATTCAGGTCAATGTCGGTGTCGAGCAGATAGAGTTTCATGCGGCCCACATTCACGCGCCACACGTTGGCATAGATGATGCGGCCAGGATAAGGCACCTCGAGCACCATCTGGTGGCCCTTGTCGTCGAGAACCGGCTCAATAGGCAACTCATTGAAGTTCTGAGGCTCATAGTTGGCAATCTGCTGGCCGTCCATCGACAGGGTCTGAGTGAAATAGCCATAACGATAAAGGAAGCCCACGGCGGTCATGTCAACGCAACGGTCGCTAGCCTCTTTGATATAGTCGCCGGCAAGGATGCCCAAACCGCCAGAATAAATCTTGAGTGCGTTGCACAGGCCATATTCCATGCTGAAGTAAGAAACCGAAGGCAAATCCTTGCGCATGGGTTTCTTCATGTACTCTTTGAACTTGTCATAGACGGCATCGATGCGGTCAATCATTCGCTTATCATTGAGCAGTTCAACAAAGCGCTCTTTCTTCATCTTTTGCAGCATCATCACCGGATTCTCGCCGGTAGCACGCCACAAGTCACGATCCAGGTCATGGAACAAGGTCTTACCCTCGCTGTTCCATACCCACCACAAGTTTTTCGACAGCTCCTCAAGTTTCTTAAGTTTGCCAGGAAGTTCCGACTTCACGGTAACATTCCTCCACACTGGAGCATTGGAGTTACTAACTTGTATTTTCATAAAAAACTAATAATGATTATTTTATAATTGATTGTATTTTTTCGTGTGTTTTCTCTTTTTTAATAGTAAATCTCCTCGTGGTGCACAGGGGGATTCTGGTGCGCGGCATGATCGATGGCCTCACGGTAGGCATCCAGGTAATAATTGATGAAGTTGTCCCACGATGCCGAGCGCGCGGTGTTGCGGGCTGCTTTGCGCAGGCGGCGCATGCGGTCGGCATCCATCATGTAGGCGTTAATCATTTCGCGTGCGGTGTCGTTCACCGTGTCGCTATAGTTGGAGTCGGTGCGGTGAATCACCTCCACCCCACTCTCGAGCGAATTCTCACCATAGTTGTCGAGCACCCACTGACCGAATCCGGCCAAGTCGGTTGTGATGCTAGGCACGCTGAAGGCTGTGCTCTCCAGCGGTGTGTAGCCCCAAGGCTCATAGTAACTGGCAAACACCGTGATGTCGATGCCCGGCAGCAACTCATAGTAACTCATGTTGAAGATGCCGTCGGTGCC
>CACWKM010000035.1:0-2470 GCA_902761475.1 uncultured Bacteroidales bacterium | reverse complement strand
TGCGGCCATAGATGACGTCGCCATCGGGATTGTTGAGCAGGTGTGTGAGCACGGGATTGAACAGTCGGTTGTGGCGTCCGTTGCTGCTCATTGCCTTGGCGAGGTCGGCACGTGGCTCCTTGACCCAAGCGGGCACGAGCACAAAGGCCACGACCTTGCGGCTGATGCTGTGCAACTTGTGCAGCGTGGTGCGCATCACATTCAGCGCGTCGAGGTACACGTCGATGCCCTTGTTGCGGAACTCGCAGCGTCCCGACGTGGCAAAAATCATCGTGTCGTCGTCATATTTCTGTCCGGTGAGCGCCTCGGCCACGCCAAGCAACTTCTCGCGCGCCGCGGCACGGGCGCGAGGCAGTTTCTCGCCCTTGGGCACGAAATTTTGCTCAAAGGCGTTGGGCGTGACGAGCGGATGGCGCTCGATGAGTTGGTCGCACTCGCGCGCCGTGACCTCGCTCACCGTGGTAAACGAGTCGGCAGCATGAGCGGCGGCCTTCTCCAGAGCGTGCTTCGACTCCATGTTCAACTCGCGTGCCATTTGGTCGCCATTGTAACCGCGCATGTAGTCATACAGCGGTTTGCCATTGCCGCTGATGCTGCGACCAATGCTCGTGGCATGGGTCGTGAACACCGTGGCAATGTGCGGATGGTGTGCCTTCAAGTAGAGCAGCCCCATGCCGGTGGTCCATTCGTCGAAATGAGCCACCACGCGACGCTCCGAGCCCCAGTGCAGCCAACCCACAATACTCTCTATCACGAGCGCCGAGCCATAGGCAAACATGCACGACTCGTCGTAGTCGCCATAGGCGTGAAGCGAATCCACGCGATAGCGCTCCCACATCTCGGCATAGAGTTCGTTCTTGTAGGGATACAGCGAATTATAGTCCACCAGGATGACCAGCGGCTTGCCAGGCACATTCCAGCGGCCAGTGCGCACCGTCAAGCCAAATGGCAGCGTCACGCTCGTGCGCCATTTGTCAAGTTCGGTGTGAGTCTCAAGAAAATATGGAGATTCGTTATCGGCAGTCCACAAATCGGGGCCGATGAAGACAACTTTGTCTTTATAGAGTTTTTGTAAGGTTTTTGCCTTGGTCGAGAGCACCGCATAGATGCCACCTACCTTGTTACAAACTTCCCAACTTGTTTCGAACAATAAGTCAAGCATAAAAAAACGCTTACTTTTTATCTTTGTTTATCAATCTGTTTTAGACTGCAAAGGTACAAAAAAAATCGCACATGACAGCCATCTGTCACAAGTATCGTCGCGAATAAACGAAATTTAACAGCCATTTAACAGCCACAAGCAACTCATCTACAACTTGTTGCACCCACAAAAAAACGACCCCGAAAATTCGCATCCGAATCTTCGGGGTCATCTGATTATCAACCTATTACACCAAAGTGCAATCGTTTACTTCACTTCCTCGTAAGGAACATCTTGTGCATCGTTGTGGTTATTGCCGCCATTGCCTTGAGCGCCCTGGTTGCCAGCGTTGAAGCCTGCGTCGCCAGTGAAACCGCCTGCTTGCGGACCGCCCTGTGCGCCGCCAGCTTGCTGATACATCTGCTGGAACAGTTGGTCGAGTTCCGCGGTTGCGGCGTCGATGCCTGCCAAATCCTGAGCCTTGTGGGCCTCGCGAAGTTTGTTCAGCGAATCCTCAATCTTGCCCTTCACGTCGGCGGGAAGTTTGTCGCCCGACTCCTTCAGCACCTTCTCGGTCTGGAAAATCATGGCGTCGGCATGGTTAATCTTGTCGATGCGCTCTTTCTCCTTGGCGTCGGCGGCAGCGTTGGCGGCAGCCTCGTCCTTCATGCGCTGGATTTCGGCATCGCTCAAGCCGCTCGAAGCCTCGATGCGGATGCTCTGCTCCTTGCCGGTAGCCTTATCCTTTGCGCTCACGTTCATGATGCCGTTGGCATCGACCTCAAAGGTCACCTCGATTTGCGGAATGCCACGCGGAGCCGGTGCGATGCCGTCGAGATGGAACTTGCCCAGGGTCTTGCAGTCGCGGGCCATGGGGCGCTCGCCTTGCAGCACGTGGATTTCCACCTCGGGCTGGTTGTCGGCAGCCGTCGAGAACACTTGGCTCTTGCGAGTGGGAATGGTCGTGTTGGCATCGATGAGTTTGGTCATCACGCCGCCCAGCGTCTCAATACCCACCGACAGGGGCACCACGTCGAGCAGCAGCACGTCCTTCACGTCGCCGCTAATCACACCGCCCTGGATGGCAGCGCCCACGGCAACCACCTCGTCGGGGTTCACGCCCTTCGACGGTGCTTTGCCAAAGAATTGCTGCACCACTTGCTGGATGGCGGGGATACGCGTGGAACCGCCCACAAGAATCACCTCGTCGATGTCGCTGGTCGACATGTTGGCGTCGCGCAATGCCTTGCGGCAAGGCTCGATGGTCTGCTGAATCAGGTCGTCGCACAGTTGCTCAAAGGTGGCGCGCGTGAGCGTCTTCACCAGGTG
>CACWKM010000034.1 GCA_902761475.1 uncultured Bacteroidales bacterium | reverse complement strand
GCCGGAAGCCCTGCCGACACGATTTTCAAGGAAGGTGCGCGCTACATCGGCATCGGTGGCATCGCCATGAGCGGTGTGATAGGCATCGTGAAGTCGTGGGGTGTGATAAAGAGCGCCGTGGGCCTCGCCGGCAAGGCCTTTAAGGGCCAGGGCGAGGAGACGCAACCCGAGCGTCATCAGCGCGACATCTCCATGAAGACGCTGGTGTTTGCCCTCTCGGCAGCCTTGCTGGTGACGGCAGTGTTCTTCTATGCCGGTGTGATTCACAACCTCATGCAGACCCTGGTGGCCTTTGTCGTGGTGGTGGTTATCGCGTTCCTGTTTACCACCGTGGCTGCCAACGCCATCGCTATTGTGGGTAGCAACCCTGTGAGCGGCATGACCCTGATGACCCTCATCGTGTCGAGCGGCATCTTCGTGGCTGTGGGCCTTAGCGGTGTGCGTGGCATTGTGGCGTCGATGGTGATTGGCGGCGTGGTGTGTACCGCGTTGTCGATGGCCGGAGGCATGGTCACCGATATGAAGATAGGTTACTGGCTGGGCACCACGCCCGCCAAGCAGCAGACGTGGAAAGCCGTGGGTACGCTATTGAGCGCAGCCACCGTGGGCGGCGTGATGATTATCCTGAACAAGACCTATGGTTTCGTGGGCGACAACGCCCTCGTGGCTCCGCAGGCCAACGCTATGGCGGCTGTCATCGACCCGCTGATGATGGGTGGCGAGACGCCGTGGTTGCTCTACATCGTGGGTGCCATCTTGGCGCTGCTGCTCAACTGGCTTGGCGTGCCTGCTCTGGCGTTCTCGCTGGGTATGTTCATTCCCTTGCAACTCAACACTCCGCTGCTCGTGGGCGGCGCCATCAGTTGGTTTGTGAGTTCGCGCAGCAAGAATGCCGAGGTGAACAAGGCTCGTCAGGAGCGTGGCACGCTGCTGGCATCGGGCTTCATCGCCGGCGGCGCCCTCATGGGCGTGGTGAGCGCGGCGCTCATCTACTTTGGCTTCAACTACCAGAGTCCGCTGAGCGAGACCACCAGCAACTGGCTCGCCGTGGGGCTCTACCTGTGCTTGATAGCCTATCTGGTTTGCGCTTGCTTGCGCGCAGCGCGCGACAAGTGACGCCAACCCCCGAATACAAGCGGCCCGAGCAGGCCTGAGTGCTAAAAAACTTAAAAATGGGCCGCTTGGTTTTGTCGTTTCATCTATTTCGACTACTTTAGCAAGTTAAATGTAAGACAGTCGAAATAGATGAAACGATTTCTTTCACTTGTGGCGATGCTTGCGCTTGTACTGACTGCGGTTCGCGGCCAGGAGCCGTCGGCAAAGACGCCATTTGCCTATCCTGTGGCGCCCGACACGTGTTCCACGCTCGAGTCGCGCTGCAACTTCATTGTGTCGAACTTCTGGGGCAACTACAACATCACGCGCCCCATCGCCGATGATGCCGCGTTTGACGTCGCCTTCCGCGACTGGGTGAACTTCTTCCGCTATGCCCATCGCAACATCGTGATGGCGTCGATACGCGATTTCATGTTCAAGGCCCAGTCCAACACGCCCAACCTGCTCAAAGTGGGCAGCGAGGCCGAGGCCGCCCTCTTTAGTGATGGCGCAGAGTACTGGAGCGACGAGGTGTACCTGGCCTTTGCACAGTTCATGGCCAATGCCAAGCACCTGAAGAACGATGTGCGCGAGCACTATCGCGACCAAATCTTGCTCATCAACGGTTGCCAGGAGGGAATGGTGCTCAACTTGGAGTACACGGGCACCGACGGTCAGCGTCACAAGTTGACCGACCTGGGCGCCGAGTCCTATATCGTGTTTGTGAGCGACAGTGGCGTGGACAGTTCCATCGACCGCGTGCGCCTGAGCACCGACATGGCGGTGAATGCCCTCATTACCGGCGGACATCTCGCCGTGGTGAACATCGAGCCCGTCAAGTACAGTTCGCAATGGGCCGCCGCCGCAGCAGCACGCACCGAGGGGTGGGTGATAGGTTGCAACGACAAACTCATGCAACAGATGGACGTGCGCAAGTTGCCCACCTGCTACTTTCTGGACAAAGACGGCAAAATCGTGAGCAAAAACTTGAGCGTGGAAGCCATCAAGAACGCCCTGAACTGATAGAGGAGAGGGGAAATTTTGTTAGATATAAAACATAAAAGCAATGATACAGCAATTCTTTCGTCAAGTGTTTCTTCACAGTGCGGGTCACACCTATAGCAACCTGGCCCGTTTGTTCCTGCGCCTGTTCACCGGGGTCATGTTTTTGCAGTTGTGCATCCGCCAGATGCTCAACTTCGACGTGCTGGCCCCGTCGTTCAGTGGCGTGTTAGGCATGTCGGCCCAGGGCACCATGGCCATGTTGCTGGCCATAGAACTGTTGTGTGCGGCGTTCATCATCTTGGGGCTGCTCACCCGCTTTGCCGTGCTGCCGCCGCTGGTAATCATGATTATCGCCGAGGAGATTCTCATGGGTCAAGCCACGGTGTCCAACCAGTTGTTCAGTTTCCAGCCTGGCTATCCGGTGATGTTCATCGGCATCTTCGCCTTCTTCCTGCTGGCCGGCCCGGGCAAGATATCGCTCGACTATGTGATAGCCGCCTACCTGACCGACACACGCGAGGACAACGAAATACTTGAGGAGGCATGAGCACAACCGCAGTGTTGATATCTGGCGGTGTGGACAGCGCCGTGGTGGTGCACCGACTGGTGGAGCAGGGCAAGGATTTGCACCTGTTCTACATTCGCATCGGCATGGATAACGACGAGGGCGACTGCTCGGCCGAGGAGGACATCGAGATGTGCAACCTCATCGCGCGCCGCTACGGGTTGCCCTTCGACGTGGTGTCGCTCCATCAGGAGTATTGGGACAACGTGATGGACTATGCGCTGCGCACTGTCAAGACCGGCCTCACGCCCAATCCCGACATGATGTGCAACCGCATGATTAAGTTCGGCTACTTCGAGCAGCGCTGGGGCAAGGACTATGAAATCACGGCAACAGGTCACTATGCCACCACCACCGTTGTCGATGGGGTGAAATATCTGTCGACCGCCGTCGATCCGGTGAAGGACCAGACCGATTTCTTGGCCCAAATCACCTATGAGCAACTGCTTCACCTCACGTTCCCCATTGGCGACCTGCCCAAGGAGGAAGTGCGTCGCATTGCCTCGCAAGTGGGGCTTCCCAATGCCACGCGCCGCGACAGCCAGGGCATCTGCTTTCTGGGTCAAATCAACTACAACGACTTCATCCGTCGTCACTTGGGCGAGCGCCCCGGCCCCATCATTGAGATAGAGACCGGCCGCAAGTTGGGCGAGCATCGTGGCTATTGGTTCCACACCATCGGTCAGCGTCGCGGCCTCGGGCTGAGCGGCGGGCCGTGGTATGTGGTGAAGAAAAACGTGAAGGACAACGTGGTGTATGTGAGCGGTGGCTACGGCACGTCGCGGCAGTATGGCCGCGAGTTGCGCCTGCGCGAGATGCACTTCATCTCGGGTGACCCCTGGCAAGGCAGCAGCGCTCCTGCCGCCGTGCGTTTCAAGAATCGTCACACCCCGCTCATGCTCTCGGCCACACTCGTGCGTGAGGCCGAGGACGAATGGTTGCTGCGCAGCGACACCGACGTGCAGGGCATTGCCCCGGGCCAGTTTGCCGTCATCTATGACGCGGCGGGACATCTGTGCTATGGCAGCGGTGTGATAACAGGCTAAACATCAAGCATATCAATGATGACATTCAACGACAAAATAGAACTTCGCGTGCTGGGCATCACCCGCAACCAGGTGCAGAGCAATGCCTATGCCTTGCTGCTGGAGCAGGTGGGCGGTCCCTATCGCATCCCCATCGTGGTGGGCACGCCCGAGGCGCAATCCATCGCCATGCGCATGGAGAACATCATCACGCCGCGTCCGCTCACTCACGATTTGTTCACGAGCATCTTCCATGCCTTTGGGGTCGTGCTGGACTATGTGTATATCCACGACTTCAACGACGGCGTGTTCTCGGCTGTGATGCACCTGAGCAGTTCCGACGCGGAGACCGACCTCGACGTGCGCACGAGCGACGCCGTGGCCATTGCCATACGCACCGGCGCTCCCATCTTTACCACCGAGCGCGTGATGCTTGCCACCGGCTATGTGTCGCGGCAAGACGACGGGCGCGACGAGGGCGACACCCTGAGTCTGGAAGACATGAGCGTGGAGCGGCTGCAGCAGGCCATCGCACGTTGCGTGGAGCGCGAGGACTATGAGCAAGCGGCACACATACAGAAGATTATAGCCAGTAAACTTGCTGGTTGTCAAACGGCTACAAAAACTGACAGTTCAACGGCAACAGACTGAAAAACTTTTTGTAACTTTGCACGATAGTATAGTTGATCGTTCGATATCGCATTTATTAACCAATACTACAACAACTTATGAAAAACTTGAAATTGCGTCTCATCGTGATGAACTTCCTGGAGTTTGCTGTCTGGGGGGCTTATCTCACGTGTATGGGCAACTACCTGGGCCGTGTGGGCATGGGCAGCGAGATTTCGTGGTTCTATGCCATCCAGGGCATCGTGAGCATTTTCATGCCCACCATCATGGGTATCGTTGCCGACAAGTGGATTCAGCCGCAGCGCCTGCTGGGCATCTGCCATCTGCTTGCCGGTGCCGCCATGATTAGCCTTTATTTCATGGGAGTGAATGCCGAGGCAGCCGGTGTGTTTCCCAATAAAGCGGCCTTCATAACCATCTACACGCTGAGCGTGGCGTTCTACATGCCCACGCTGGCGCTGAGCAACACGGCCGCCTTCACTATCCTCAAGGACCACGGCATGGACACGGTGAAGGACTTCCCGCCCATCCGCGTGTTTGGCACGGTGGGTTTCATCGCCACCATGTGGTTTGTGAACTGCGCCACCATCGAGAACGGCTCGTTCTTCTTCACGCTGGCCGATAGCAGTTTCAAGTTCCAGTACACTTATATGCAATTCCTTGTGTCGGGTTTGCTGAGCATGTTGCTGTTCTGCTACTGCTTCACGCTGCCGCAGTGCAAACTCGTGAAGAAAGAGGGCGAGAAGCAGTCGCTGGCTCAGATGTTTGGCCTGGATGCGTTCTCGTTGTTCAAGAGCAAGAAGATGGCGCTGTTCTTAGTCTTCTCGGCTATGCTGGGCATGTCGCTCCAGGTGACCAATGGCTTCGCCACGCCGTTCATCACCAGTTTCAAGGGTGATCCCGCGATGGCCGACACCTTTGGCGCCAACAATGCGACGATGCTCGTGTCGCTCTCGCAGATTGCCGAGGCACTGTGCATCCTGCTCATTCCGTTCTTCCTCAAGCGCTACGGCATCAAGGTGGTGATGCTCATCGCCATGTTTGCCTGGGTGTTCCGCTTTGGCTTCTTCGGGTTGGGCAATCCCGCGTTCCCCGGCGTGTTGCTGTTCATAGGCTCGTGCTTGGTCTACGGCGTGGCGTTCGACTTCTTCAATGTGTCGGGTGGCCTGTTCGTGGACAAGGAATGTGACCCCAAAATCAAGGCATCGGCTCAGGGTTTGTTCATGCTCATGACCAATGGTCTGGGCGCTACCATCGGCACGCTCGCTGCTGGTAAAATCATCGACCACTTCTGCCATTGGAACGAGGCTGGCTATCTGGTGGGCAACACCCCCGAGAGTTGGTCCTACGCTTGGTTCATCTTCGCCACCTTTGCACTGGTGGTGGCCGTGTCGTTCATGTTCTTGTTCAAGTACAAGCACGTGCCCGACCAGCAACTTGAGGTGAAACACTAATACTTGTTGTCGCGCCATGCATCGTTTCTATGCCCCCGAGATAGCCTCACGCCTCGTGCTTCCCGAAGACGAGTCGCACCACTGCGTGAAGGTGATGCGTATGCAGGAGGGTGACATGATAGAAGTGGTGGATGGCAAGGGCACCCTCTATACCTGCCGCATCACGATGGCGCACCCCAAGCGGTGCGCCATCGAAGTGGCAGCCAGCGAGGTTCAGCGTCCTCACTGGGGTCAGTCGCTCACGCTGGCGGTGGCTCCCACCAAGCACCTCGATCGCATGGAGTGGATGGTAGAGAAGTGCGTGGAGATGGGTGTTGACCGCATCGTGCCCCTGTTGTGCCGCAACAGTGAGCGCACCACCCTCAAGGTCGAACGCCTGGAGCGTGTGGCAGTGGCTGCGATGAAGCAATCGCTCAAGTGCACCCTTCCGGTCATCGACCCTCTCACTCCGCTCCACCATGTGGTGGAAAACACACAAGCCGATGTGCGGCTTGTGGCCTATTGTGATGCGGCTTTGCCGCGACAGTTGCGCAAGTCGCTGCCACAATGCTTTGCCGTGGGCCGCGACACCGTGATGCTCATTGGTCCAGAGGGCGATTTCGCCCCCGACGAGGTGGAACACCTCATGGCCGCTGGCTATGCGCCAGTGACGCTCGGCGAGAGCCGCTTGCGCACCGAGACGGCGGCAATCATGGCTTTGGCCATGTGCCACACCCTCATTCAAGCGAACAACGACAGTTCATCAACTCTATGATAAAGCAACTCCTTTCATCGTCTACAGGCAACTTCTTCCTGCTTGCTGGCCCTTGCGTGATTGAGGGCGAGGCCATGGCGATGGACATCGCCGAGCAGGCCTTGGCTATCACCAGCCGCTTGAACATCCCCTATGTGTTCAAGGGCAGTTATCGCAAGGCCAATCGTTCGCGCCTGGACTCGTTCACTGGCATAGGCGATGAAACCGCCCTGCGCATCTTGCGCAAGGTGGGGGAGAGCTACCACATTCCCGTGGTTACCGACATCCATACGCCCGACGAGGCCGACTTTGCCGCACAGTATGTTGACGTGTTGCAGATTCCGGCTTTCCTGTGCCGCCAGACCGAGTTGCTCGTGGCGGCGGCTCGCACGGGGCGCATGGTCAACATCAAGAAGGGGCAATTCCTGTCGCCCGAAGCCATGCAGTATGCTGTCGAAAAAGTGCGCGCTACCGGCAACGACGACGTGGCCATCACCGAGCGCGGCACCACCTTTGGCTATCAGGACTTGCTCATCGACTTCCGTGGTGTGCGCGCCATGCGCCAGTATGCACCCGTGATTGTCGACATCACCCACTCGTTGCAGCAGCCCAACCAGTCGCGTGGCGTGACAGGCGGCCTGCCCGACCTCATCGAGCCCATGGCGCGCGCTGCGATTGCCGTGGGGGCCGACGGCTTGTTCCTGGAAACGCACCAGAACCCCGCCGTGGCCAAGAGCGATGGAGCCAACATGTTGCGCCTCGACCTGCTCGACGGCTTGCTCACGCGGCTCTCGGCTCTGCGTCAGGCAGTAAACCAAATCGACAAGATGTAGTCTAACCGTTGACGATAACAATAAAAAAACAAAAATAATAATTGCGAAACACAACAATCACTATGAACATCAAGTACATGATGCTTGCGCTGGTCCTTGCCGCTGGTTTTGCCACCGCTATGGCCCAAAATGACGACGCTGCTGTGCGTCAGCGCATCAACGAGGCCGTGCTCAAGGTCTACGATGAGCAGTTGGCCAAGGAGCCCAACGATTATAGCACACTGCTGGCTCGCGCCAACCAGTATTACTACTTTGGTCGCGTGGACGACGCCATGACCGACGTGAATAGCGCTTTGGCCCTTATTCCGACGAAAGAGAAGGAGATGCGCTATGACGCCCTCATGCTCCGCGCCCGCTTGTTCGACCAGCAAGGTGCCTTTGAGGGAGAGATTGCCGACTTGACCGAGGCCGCCAATTTGGTGCCCTCGTCGCTGGCTTGCACCGACATGCTTGCCAAGGTGTGCCTCAAGGTGGGGCGTCTCGACGAGGCCGAAGCCAATTTCAAGGCCATTCAGCGCGCCGAGCCCCTCAACTACGATGCCATGTATGGAATGGCACAGGTGGCTCTCAAACGCAACGACTTTGAGGCCGCGACCAACTACGTCGATAAGGCCGTGGGACTCTTTGCCGCCGAGCCGCAGGTTTACATCAACCGTGCCGATATCCTCGAGCGCATGAACCAGTTTGAACCAGCAGCGCTCGACTTGGTGTCGGCGTTCAGCATCGGCGACAAGAGTGGGGTGGCACTGCAGCGACTGGTGACGATGGCCGATGTCCACTACGACCAGGTGATGTCGGCACTTGGCACCACCATCGACAAGGCGCCGCGAGGAGGGTTGTTCTACTACATCCGCGCCAGCATTGCCATGGACCATTTCCACTATGGCCAGGCACTCAAGGACCTCAAGTCGATTATCGACAACAACCTGTATGACTACCACTCGGTCTTCTACAAGGCTGCGCGTTGCCAATATGAACTCATGCAGTATGTCGAGGCCCTGAACAACGTGAACCGCGCCATCGCCATGAACGAGAGCGGCGATGCCGACTATTTGTTGCTCAAGGCTCAGTGCGAGCGCCGCATGGGCAATGGCGACAACTTCGACACGGCCATGAACACCCTCTCTGGTGTGGCCGCCATCGACGGCAAGCACTTGGGCACGCTGCTCGAGCAGGCACGCATCCACATTGCCAAGCGCGAGAGCCGTCCGGCCATGATTTATCTCAACGCCGCCATCGACTACACCGATCAGCCCAGCGCCGAGGCGTTGCTGCTGCGCGGTTGGCTCAACAAGTATCGCAACAACGACGCTGTGACCGCTACTGCCGACTTTGAGCGTGTGGCTCAACTCAACGACGACACCGCCCACGGCTTGCGAGGCTTTGCACTCCACGAGTTGGGTCGTGCCGACGAGGCCAAGCAGTGGGCACAGAAGATTATCGAGAACACCTCGATGGCTGGTGGCGAGGCCTACTACTATGCCGCTGCGCTCTATAGCGACATGGGCGAGGACAAGTTGGCCATCGAAGCCTTCAAGAAGTGCCTGGCCAACGGTTTCGGCAGCCTCTTTGAGGTGCGCGTAAACGAGGACCCCTACGTCAACCTCAAGTTGGTGCGCCGTTTGGCCGACTTTGAGACGTTGGTGAGCCAGTCGCAAATCAACTTCCAGGAGCGTCGCTGACGCACGTGATAGTTTACCACATCCCACTGGTGCAACGATGAGCAGGAGCGCAGGTCCACATCGCATCTACGGCACCATCGTCGCAGTCATTGTGCTGCTGGCGGTGGTGTCGTCGTGCTCGGTCACGCGCCATGTGCCCGATGGGCAAATGCTGCTCGACCGCGTGCGCATCGATGTGGACGATGCCAAGCAGCACCCCGATGTGCAGACTGCCGAACTCGTGAACTACCTGCGACAGAATGAGAATCATCGCGTGCTCGGTGGCCTGAAATTGCAGTTGGCCATCTACAACATGAGCGGTCATGACACCGCAAGTTGGTTCAACCGCTGGATTCAGCGCGTGGGCTCGGCACCGGTCATCTACGACTCCACGCTCACCGCGGCGAGTGCCGCACAGTTGCACATGGCCCTGAACAACAAGGGCTACATGAACAACCGTGTGAGTTACCATGTGCAGGCCGACAGTGCGCACAAGAAGGCTCGCGTGAACTACAACATCACGCTGGGCGACCCGTATTACATCCGTTCCATCGCCTACGACATCAATGACCCGGCACTGGAGCGCATCGTGCTTGCCGACACGGCCACGGCGCCTGTTCACGAGGGCTCGCTGCTCGACCACAACCGGCTCGACGAGTGGCGCACCGAGATTACGCGGCGCATGCGCAACGAGGGTTACTACGCATTCAACAAGGAATATGTGACCTTCATGGCCGACACGGCAGCCGGCTCACGTGCTGTCGACATCACGCTGGCGACGATGCCCCCCTACGACAACGACCGCATGCCCTACTACAAGCAGCATCGTCCCTTCCGCGTGCGGCAAGTCACCTTTGTCACCAGTTACGACCCCGTGACCATGCACGACGGCAACTACTACGGCCGCGACACGGTGGAGATTAAGGGAGTGAGGATATTCTACGGCGACGACCGCTATCTGCGTAGCAAGGTCATCGCCGAGTGCAACTACATTGAGCCGGGTGGTCGCTATTGCTCGGACGACATCGACCGCACCTATCGTGCGCTGAGCCGGCTGGGCATCGTCAAGTTTGTGAACATTGTCACGCAACCCGTGGGCGAGATTGACGGTGACCTGTGGCTCGACACCTATGTGCTGTTACAGCGCGACAAGTTACAGTCGGTGAGTTTCTCGCTCGAAGGCACCAACAGCGAGGGTGACCTGGGATTTGGCGTGGGTGTGGACTATCAGCACCGCAACTTGCTGCACGGTTCTGAGCGGTTTAATGCGAAGTTCCGCATGCGCTACGAGAGCATTTCGGGCGACTTGGGAGGCCTCATCAACAACAACTTCAGCGAATATGCCGCCGAGGTGGGTATCACTTTCCCCAAGTTCAAGTTCCCCTTCTTGTCGGGCGATTTCAAGAAGAAAATCCAGGCGAGCACCGAACTTGCCACGAGTTTCGACTTCCAGAAGCGTCCCGAGTACACCCGCATCATCGCTGGTGCGGCCTGGCGCTACACATGGACCGAGCAGCAAGGGCGCATGCGCCACCGGTTCAATCTGCTCGACTTGAGTTATGTGTACCTGCCGCGCAGCAAGGCCGACTTTCTTGACGGCATCACCAATCCGCTGCTGCGTTACTCCTACGAGGACCACTTCATCATGCGGTTGGGCTACAACTTCTATCTGTCGAACAAGCAGACGAAGACGTCGTCATCGCCCATGGCGCGCACCTTCCAGCGCGACGTGTACACAGTGCGTGCCGCAGCCGAGACGGCGGGCAACCTGCTCTATGGCATCTCGTCATTGACGGGGCAAAATCGTGAGACCGACGACTCCTATAAGGTGTTTGGTATCCGTTATGCCCAATATGTGAAACTTGAGGGCGAATATGCCCACACCCACTATTTCGACATGCGCAACTCGATTGCCATGCGTGTGGGGCTGGGCGTGGCGGTGCCCTATGGCAACAGCACCGTGCTGCCCTTTGAGAAGCGTTTCTATGCCGGTGGCGCCAATGGCGTGCGCGGATGGGGCGTGCGCACGCTGGGACCGGGCAGCCTCAATGCCTCCAACTCGCAGAACAGTTTCATCTATCAGTGCGGTGACATACGTTTTGACGCCAGCGTGGAATATCGCGCCAAACTGTTCTGGGTCATCGAGTTGGGACTTTTCGTCGATGCGGGCAACATCTGGACCATCCGCGACTATGAGGACCAGCCCGGCGGCGTGTTCAAGTTCAATAAGTTCTACGAGCAAATTGCGCTGGCCTATGGCTTGGGCATTCGCTTGAATTTCACCTATTTCCTGTTGCGCTTCGACTTGGGCATGAAGGCCCACAATCCCGCCACTGGCCAGGAGCATTGGCCGCTGGTGCACCCCCGCTTTAAGCGCGACAGCGAATTCCACTTCTCGGTGGGTTATCCGTTCTGACACAACTGGTTATATCATTTCACCCCAAGATTAACGACGATGAAACAACTTGTAATATTTGACCTCGACGGCACCTTGCTCAACACGATAGAAGATCTGGGCCATGCGGCGAACTATGCGCTCCAGAAGCACGGCATGCCCACTCACACGCTGGCGTCCTATCCCTTTTTTGTGGGCAATGGCGTGCGTCGCCTCATCACCCGCGTGCTTCCCGAGGACAAGCGCGACGCCGACACCGTGGACTTGATTTTGCGCGACTTCAAGGAATACTATGATGCGCACAACACGCTCTACACCAAGCCCTATTCGGGCATCCCGGAGTTGCTCATGGATTTGCGCGACATGGGGGTGAAGATGGCTGTGGCCTCCAACAAATATCAGTCGGCCACCGAACAAATCATCAATCACTACTTTGGCGACATTGAGTGGGTGGCCGTGGCTGGCCAGCGCGAGGGCGTGAACGTGAAGCCCGACCCGACGGTGGTGTTCTACATCCTCTCGCAAGCGCACGTGCCCAAGGCCGATGCGCTCTATGTGGGCGACTCGGGCGTGGACATGGAGACGGCGCGCAGAGCATGCATCGACTCGGTGGGAGTGACGTGGGGATTCCGTCCCGAAAAGGAACTCGTGGAGAACTATGCCGGACGCATTGTGCACAGGCCACTCGACATCCTCGACGTGGTGCACGACGGCATTTATGCCACCAAAAAATGACCACAAACAAGCAAAGAATATTTATTTACTGTAACATAACACTATTATGCATTGGTTAGTAGAACTTGTCACGGGTTCGGGAGTGGCTCACGCCATCTTCCTCTATTCAATCGTGATTGCGCTCGGAGTGATACTGGGCAAGATTAAGATATTTGGCATCTCGCTGGGAGCCACATTTGTGCTGTTCGTGGGCATCCTCGCTGGTCATTTGGGCCTCGATGTGGACATGTCCACGCTCAAGTTCATTCAAGAGTTTGGACTCATTTTGTTCATTTTCTCCATTGGTTTGCAGGTGGGCCCCGGTTTCTTCTCTTCGTTCAAGGAGGGTGGAGTGGTGCTCAACGGTCTGGCGATGCTCATCGTGGCGCTCAACGTAGTGGTGGCATTGGTCATCTACTTCTGCGAGGGTGAGGTCACGGTGCCCGAGATTGTGGGCATCTTGTCGGGAGCAGTGACCAACACGCCGGGCTTGGGTGCTGCCCAGCAGACCGTGCTCGAGACGCAAGGCGCTAATGCCATGCCCATCACCGAGGCCATGTCGATGGGATATGCTGCCGCCTACCCGCTCGGTGTGGTGGGCATCATCTTGTCGATGATTATCGTCAAGGCCATCTTCAAGATAAATCTCTCGAAGGAGACAAAGGAGATTGAGGACGACAATGCGCAGAGCATGCTCAAGCCCCATGTGGTGACCTACAAGGTGACTAACAAACTGATTTACGACATCACCATCAAGCGATTGCTCAATATCATCGACCGCAACTTTGTGATTTCCCGCATCAAGCGTGTGGATGGCTCGGTCGTGATACCTCGCAGCGCCACCGAACTTCATGAGGGCGACTTGCTGCTCATCGCGGCGGA
>CACWKM010000033.1:13192-16121 GCA_902761475.1 uncultured Bacteroidales bacterium | reverse complement strand
GATGGGAATGATGAGCGCAAAAGAAAACAGCGTGAGTAATGCCGCCAACACATTGAATAAGATATTCAATGCCAAATATTTCTTGTAGGGCGGCACCCACCGCGCCAAAAGTTTAAAAAATCCTTTCATCTTGTGTGAGGCTTTTCGTGCTTGCAAAGGTAGGCAAATTTCGCCACATGATGAAATTTCAACGATAGTGACAGGTGGTGTACACGATGTGGTGCGGAAGGTCGATGACGGTGGCAAAGCGATAGCGGGCATGGTCAATGACCGTCTTGAGGTCGCGCGAGATGCCCTCGCCGGTGAGTTTGAGCAGGGCTTCCTTCATGGTCCATAGCCTGATGAACTCCACCTGTGGCCACAGCGACTGCCTCACCCGCGCGAGTTCGGCGGCATTGAGCACGCGCTCGGCCACAGCGTCGTCAAGGGGGCGAATGCTCTCCACATCCACTCCCACGGGCACCGTGTCGACGGCACACACTGCCGCCTCACGGCAATGGCTCATGTTGAAGTGTATCTCGGGATGCCCGGCCACACTGGGTTTGCCGCCCGAACCGTAACTCAGCGCAGGCGCCTCGGCGAGGCCAAAGCACTCGCTCACGCCGCGCCGCAGCAACTGGTAGGCGGCAGCACACAACTTGCGGTCGTGCTCGCGACGATAGCGCAACGCCTGTTCGCGACGTTGCGGCGGCAGCGCGGCGAGCGAACTTTCCAAGTCCAACTCGGCAATATGTGTGTTCACATAGAGTTTCATGGGTCACACCAACGCGAGGCTGCATCACCAGGGCCTACGACCGCCACCGCCGCCAGGGCCACCGGGGCCGCGACGACCGCCAGGACCACCGGGGCCGCCATTGAACTCGCGGTCGACGGTGGGCTCCTGACCACGCTTGAACGACGAGAAGCGATAGGTGAACGTGATCATGCCGTAGCGCGTGAGCGAGTTGTAGGCCACGTCGTCGATGTAACTGGCGTTGACCGTGCGAGAGATGTTCTTGCGCTGGCCCAGCAAGTCATACACGCTAAGCATGATGCTGGCCTCCTTGTTCTTGAGGAACTGGTAGGCGATGGAAGCGTTCCACAGCCACTGCTTGGAGTCGTAGCCAGCCGAATAGCCGCTCGTGGCAGTGTAGTTGAGGTCGGTGCTCACCACAAGGCCAAACGGGGCCGAATAGGTGGCATTGAACATGCCGCCATAGGTGTGTACGTTGCGGTTGCTGGCGCGAGACACCGTGTTGCTCACCGTCTGGAAGTTGTAGCGAGGACGCAACTCGATGTCAAATATCGCCGTGCGATAGGCCAAACCCGGCGAGAAGTTGATGCTGAACGAGCCGCTCGTGTTGAGTTGGTCGTTGTTGTAGCCTTTGGTGCGCGCATAGCGCAGGAAGGTGTTCTGCGTGTAGTACCACGCCTTGCTCGACCCAAAGGGGAAACTCAACATGTTCATGGCCATGGCATTCCACACACCACTCACGTTGTCGTAGGTCGTTATGCGACCACCGGTGGTGGGGTCGCTGGTAGTGACCGAGATGATGCTGTTCTGCTCAAAGTTGGCGTTGACCATGGCCATGATGCTGCGTTGCGTGTCCTGGTCAAAGTCGTTGTAGCGCAGATTGATGCGGTGCGAGAAGGTGGGCTTGAGTTCGGGGTTACCTACCACAACAGCCAGCGGGTTGCTCACGTCGGCCACGGGTTGCAACTGGGTGAGCGACGGCTGGTTGGCGCGGGAGTTATAGTTGGCATTGAGGGTGCGCGTCTTGCTGAACTTGTAGCGGAAACGGGCAAAGGGTGCCACCGACCATGCCCAACGGCTCGCGATGTCGCGGTCGTCGTTGATGAGGTCGTCGCTCTTGCTCATGGCCGACTGCACCTGCACGCCCACATTGAGGTTGTAGTCCTTGCGCACCTGCCTGAAGCCAATGCGGAACGACTGGTCAAAGAACGTGTTGCGGAAACGGTTGCTCTGGTCCTCGTTGAACGTGGGCGCACTGGTGACGGGGTCAAGGTCGTAGGTCAACTTGTCGGCATTGCTTCGGCGATAATTAGCGTTGTAGCCAAACTCGAGGAAGCGCGCATTGCGCACATGCCCCAGCGGCTCGGTCCACGTGAGACGGCCCTGCAAACCGTTGGTCTTGCGATTGTTGTCGGTGTTCTGCTCGATGAGTTCCTGCGTGCTGTGCAGGTAGTAGGTGTTGTGCGTGTGGGTGTAACTGTCCTCATCCACATGGCTGTAACTGTAGCGCAGTTGCGCACTGTAACTGCGACCGGGATGATTCTTGAACTTGTGGTTATAGACCACGCGCAACGAGGCCTCATAACTCTTGCCGTCGTTGAAATAGCCGCTCAGGCTCTTGTTCACCGCGGTGCGTGCCGCGTCGCCAGCATGTGTCATAGAACTGTCGTTCTTCTCGCTCTTGTTGAAGTGGAACGAGAACTGCGGCCTGATGTCGAGGGTGTTCAGTGTATCGATTTCCCACTTGAGGCGGAAGTTGGCGCTGATGTTGTGGCCACGGTCGCGGGCCCGCGACTCCTCGCCGTAATAACTGGTGGAGTCCTCAAAGAGGTATTGGCGCTCGCGGGTGGTGCGCGTGTCGCGGTCGCTATGCGAATACATCACGTCGCCACCCACGCGGAAGTGCTCGTCTTCTTGCGAGCCCACGTTGAAGTTGACGCCCACATTTTGCGACTTGGTGATGCCGCGGTCGCCGCCAAAGCGCCTAAAGCGCTCGGCGTTGCCATCGCTGAAGCCCAGGTTGTTGGTGTTATTGGCGCCACCCAACAGGGTAAATTGGTTGCCGCTGTTAAAGTAGTTGGCTATGAAGTTGGCGCCATAGCGATTGTTGGTGCCATAGCCCGCACTCGCCGTGCCAAACCACCCGTTGTTCATGCCTTTCTTCACCGTGAGGTTTATCACGGTCTCGTCGTCGCC
>CACWKM010000033.1:0-13168 GCA_902761475.1 uncultured Bacteroidales bacterium | reverse complement strand
TGAGGTTTATCACGGTCTCGTCGTCGCCGTCGTCCACACCGGTGAGACGCGCCAAATCACTCTTGCGGTCTATCACCTGGAGTTTGTTCACCATGTCGGCGGGAATGTTCTTGCTGGCCACCGTGGGGTCGTCGCTGAAGAATTCCTTGCCGTCGATGAGGATTTTTTTCACCTGTTTGCCATTGGCGGTGATTTTTCCGTCACTACCCACTTCCACGCCTGGCAAGCGCTTGAGCAGGTCCTCGACCACGGCGTTGGCCTGGGTCTTATAGGTGTCGGCGTTAAACTCCACCGTGTCCTCCTTGACGGTGATTGGCGTCTTCACGCCCATCACCACGGCTTCGCGCAGCATGATGGAATTAGGTGACATGGCGATGACGCCGATGTTCACGTCGCGCCCGTCGGCGCCCACGCTCACGCGGCGCGTTTGCTCGGTGTAGCCCATGTAACTCAATTTGAGCACATAGTGGCCCGCTTTCACGCCACGCAGGTTAAACACGCCGTTCACATCGGTGGTGGTGCCTTTCACAAAGGTGCTGTCCTTGGTAGCCGTCACGAGTTTCACGGTGGCCTCAATGAGCCCCAAGGTGTCGGTGGCATCGACAAGCATGCCGTTGATGGTGGCCGAACGGCCCACCACTGCGGTAGCCAGGGTGAGGGCAATGAGTAATATTCGTCTCATATTTATAATGTGTGTTTATATTCTTGGCAAATCTGTTCACAAAGGATGCGAGCGACGGCATCGTTCCATCAAGCGCATCTTTTCACATTTGCAAAGATAATGCACAACTTCCATGCGTGCAAATAGTTTAGACCTAACCACCGATTTTATCGACAAACAGCCCAATGACAACAACCCCTGCAACTATTTTCAATAGGGGAACTAGCGTCAAAAACAATATTTATGCGTATTTTTGGTGAATAATCATTAAAAAAACGTCTCATGGTGGCAACATCTTATTAAAAACCATTGTTCTTTCGCCAATTTTTGCTTAAATTTGCAAGTGACATACTATTTATAAATTAATAACCGCTTTTAACAATTTAGACTAATGAACGTAGTAGTTACAGGAAGCGCAGGCTTCATCGGCAGCAGGCTGTGTGCCCGGCTGCGCGCAATGGGACATCATGTAATAGGACTTGACAAGCGTACGGGCGGCGACGCCATCCATCTAAAAGCCCTGCTTGCCGAGCACGAGATTGACGTAGTGTATCACCTTGCAGCCGAGACGAGCGTGTTCAACACCCGCCTGAAAGACATCTTGCGCGAGAACATCGAAGTGCTCATCGAGGTCGTTACGGCATGTAACGAATATGGTGTGAAATTGGTTTGGGCGTCGAGTAGCACGGCCAATCCCGGCAACACCACGTCGATGTATGGCATGTCGAAACACTTTGGCGAGCAATTCTCAATGGCTTACAATCCCACCGCCACCGCTGTGCGTCTGCACAACGTGTATGGACCCAATCCTCGCCCCGGCACGTTGCTCCATCACCTGCTCCACGACGAGCGTTGCACCATCTTCAACGAGGGCCGCAATGTGCGCCACTTCACCTATATCGACGACATCGTCGACGCGCTCATCATGGCATCCACTTGCAACAAGCCGCTAGTGAACGCCGTGAACCCGGAACTCAGCACCGTGCGCGAGTTCTGCGAGGAGGTGGCAAAGCACATGCACCTGAATCTCGACTATGTGGAACAATTGCGTGCACGCGACAACTATGAGCAAGCCGTCGACGAGGGTGTCTACACCATGCCGGTGAAGTACCGCAGCATCGCTGCCGGTCTCGCCGATGTGTTCAGAACACTGAAGACGGGAGAGCCTATTTCCCATCAGCAGTTCAACTGGCTGGGTCAGTATCAATTGCAAGCATAAGCCGCGGCTTCCGCTAATATTCTGGCGGAGTAATTATCCGCCACCACACACATTCGCCTCTCGCCCACCCTCGCCCACCCGTAGCGAAGGGGGCAAGAGGATGTACGCTATGCCCAAAACCTCACCCCCACGGCACCTTTAGGGCACGAGCAAAGACGTGTGCAAGGGGGTCGCCGCAAGCGACAGACGATAGTTGATGCGACTACCCCCAGTGAAAGCAACCTGCTCGCCGAGGCTCGCTCGGTCGCTTTTACTGGGGGTTACTCAGCGGGCACCCTCCGGGTGCGACGACACCATCGCCAGCACACAAGGCGGCACATCCACCGGGCGCTACGGCACCATCGCCCCACACAAGGCGGCACATCCTCCGGGTGCGACGACACCATCGCCAGCATTCCCACGTTTATGGCAGGGGCGCGTGAGGATCACCATAGTATGAGGTAACTCCTCGCCCGGAGGGCGACCATTGAGTAACCCCCAGTGGGTAAGGCTGTACGAGCCTTACCCACTGGGGGATGTAGTGCAATCATAAAAACGTCGCCTGCGGCGACCACCTTGCTAGCGACCTAGTCCTTGAGGAAGTATTTCTCGTCGATTTCTGCGCCATAGTCAAGGATGATTTTGCCAGTATTCTTCGGTAGACGCGAAGCACGACGTGATAAACTATCGGTGACATCAAGGCGCCCCCCACGGAATGCCGTGAGAGGGGGCCGCTTTGTGCCCTTTGGGGGCGATGCGAGGGGTTTTTTGCACGATTGAGGGGGTGAAGCAGTGAATGTTCCAGAAATTATTGCTAACTTTGCAAGTTAATGACAACAAATTAGGACATTTAGTATAGATAACGACACAAAAATGCTAACACTGCAACAAATCAACCAAGACCCCGAGCAGGTGATTGCCCGGCTGGCCGTGAAGCAATTTGATGGACGCGAGCCCATCATGCGCGTGGTAGAACTCGACAAACAGCGCCGCGCCGCCCAGAAACAACGCGATGACAACGCCGCTCAACTCAACAAGATGGCGGCGCAGATTGGCGCACTCATGAAACAGGGCCAGCGCGAAGAGGCCGACAAGGCCAAGGAGGCCGTGGCGGCACTCAAGACCAGCCTCAAGGACATTGACGACCAACTCTCGGCCGCACAAGACGAAATCACCGAGATTCTGCTCTCCGTGCCCAACCTCCCCTGCGAGGCCGTGCCAAAAGGACGCACCGCCGCCGACAACGTGGTGGAGAAACAGGGCGGCAACATGCCCGACCTCCCCGCCGACGCACTGCCGCACTGGGACTTGGCAAAGAAATACAACCTCATCGACTTTGACCTGGGCGTGAAAATCACCGGCGCCGGATTCCCCGTGTATGTGGGCAAGGGAGCGCGACTGCAACGCGCACTCATCCAATTCTTCCTCGACGAGGCCGGCAAGGCAGGCTACACCGAGGTGCAGCCGCCCTATGTGGTCAACGAGGCATCGGGCTATGGCACGGGCCAACTCCCCGACAAAGAGGGACAGATGTACCACTGCCAACTCGACAACTTCTACCTCATCCCCACCGCCGAGGTGCCCGTGACCAACCTCTACCGCGACGTGATTATTCCGCAGGAAGAACTTCCCAAGAAGAATTGCGCCTATTCGGCTTGCTTTCGTCGCGAGGCCGGCAGTTATGGCAAGGACGTGCGCGGCCTGAACCGCCTGCACCAGTTCGACAAGGTGGAAATCGTGCGCATTGAGCGCCCTGAGGACTCCTATGCCGCCCTGGAGCAGATGAAGGACCACGTGCAGGGCTTGCTCGAGAAGTTGGAACTGCCCTGGCACATCCTGCGCCTGTGTGGTGGCGACATGAGTTTCACCAGCGCCATCACCTTCGACTTTGAGGTGTGGAGCGCCGCACAAGGCCGCTGGCTCGAGGTGAGTTCGGTGTCCAACTTCGAGACCTACCAAGCCAACCGCCTGAAGTGCCGCTACCGTGGCGACGACAAGAAGACTCACCTGTTCCACACCCTCAACGGTTCGGCGCTCGCCTTGCCGCGCATCGTCGCAGCATTGCTCGAGAACAACCAGACGCCACAGGGCATCATCATTCCCGCCGCCCTGCGACCCTACACCGGATTTGACATCATTGACTAATCAAGCAACACAACACACACTACCGATGAACCTACTGGAACTGAGCGAACAAGAAATCGTGCGCCGCAATTCGCTGACACAACTGCGCGACATGGGCATCGACCCCTATCCCGCAGCCGAGTATGTGGTGACAGCCTATAGCGACGACATCCGTGAGCAGTTTAGCGACGAGGAGACCACACCGCGACAAGTGAGTGTGGCAGGACGCATCATGAGCCGACGCATCATGGGCAAAGCCTCGTTCATGGAACTGCAAGACTCACACGGACGCATACAAGTATACATCAGCCGCGACGACCTGTGTCCCGGCGAGGACAAGGACCTCTACAACGTGGTGTTCAAGAAGTTGCTCGACATGGGCGACTTCGTGGGCGTGGAGGGATATGTGTTCCGCACCCAGACGGGCGAAATCAGCGTGCACGCGCAGCAACTCAAGTTGTTGAGCAAGTCGCTCAAGCCGCTGCCCGTGGTCAAGGTGAAAGACGGCGTCACCTACGATGCCTTCGACGACCCCGAGTTGCGCTACCGCCAGCGCTACGTGGACCTGGTGGTGAACGACGGCGTGCGCGAGACCTTTGAGAAGCGCGCCACCATCTTGCGCACCTTGCGCGCCGCCCTCGACGAGGCTGGTTACACCGAGGTGGAAACGCCCACCCTGCAGAGCATCGCCGGAGGAGCCACAGCACGGCCCTTCATCACCCACTTCAACGCACTCGACGTGGATATGTACATGCGCATCGCCACCGAACTCTACCTCAAGCGACTCATCGTGGGAGGATTTGAGGGCGTGTATGAGATTGGCAAGAACTTCCGCAACGAGGGCATGGACCGCACACACAACCCCGAGTTCACCTGCATGGAACTCTATGTGCAATACAAGGACTACAACTGGATGATGTCGTTCACCGAGCGCCTGCTCGAGCGCATCTGCATCGCCGTGAACGGCAGCACCGAGGTGGAGTTCGACGGCAACGTCATCAGTTACAAGGCCCCCTATCGCCGCCTGCCCATCCTCGACGCCATCAAGGAGCGCACCGGCTACGACCTGAACGGCATGAGCGAGGACGAGATGCGACAAGTGTGCGACAAGTTGGGCATCGAGGTGGACGAGACCATGGGCAAGGGAAAACTCATCGACGAAATCTTCGGCGAGACCTGCGAGGGCACGTTCATCCAACCCACGTTCATCATCGACTATCCCGTGGAGATGTCGCCGCTCACCAAGATGCACCGCAGCAAGCCCGGCCTCACCGAGCGCTTCGAACTCATGGTCAACGGCAAGGAACTTGCCAACGCCTACAGCGAACTTAACGACCCCATCGACCAGGAGGAGCGCTTCGTGGAACAGATGCGCCTGGCCGACAAGGGCGACGATGAGGCCATGATTATCGACCACGACTTCTTGCGCGCACTGCAATATGGCATGCCGCCCACCAGCGGCATCGGCATCGGCATCGACCGTCTGGTCATGTTCATGACGGGCAAGACCACCATTCAAGACGTGCTGCTGTTCCCGCAGATGCGCCCCGAAAAGGTGGCTCGTCGCGACAAGGAGGAGGCCTTCACGGCACTGGGCATCCCCGCCGAATGGGTGGCGCCGCTATACAAGGCCGGCGTGCTCACCGTGGAAGCATTGGGATTGACCGAGCGACCCGGAAAACTCTTCCAGGACCTGCTCGACATCAACAAGAAGTACAAATTGGGCTACAAAACTCCCACTGCCGACGAGGTGAAGGCATGGGTGGAAGCCGCCAAGCAGTGAGCAATATCGCTGTGGCAGCGAGTGTGAACACCGAGCATTAAGTCATGGACATTCATTCCACCGAGTTCTATGTGATGGCCTTTGGGGTCGCCATTGCGCTGGTGGCGTTGCTTTTCGGTCAGCGCGACCGTGGCGCCGCCGCCACACGCATCGTGGCCCTCAACCTGGAGCCCGACGAGGCCGACCAGGCGCCGAGCCTGAGTCTGCACATGCTGGCCGACGGCCTACACATCGAACGACGTGGACTCAGCCTGCCCGCCGACGACACCGTGAACCTGGTGGCGACAATCATCGACGACAAGGTGCACGTGGCCGAGAAACGGGGCGTCGTGGGACGAGGAGAAGTGGTCACACTGTGCGGAAAAGCGACGATTCCCCTCAACGGCAAAGAGCGATGGCACGTGCGCTACGAGAGCGAAGTGACCGGGCAATGGTGCCTGATTGCCATCAAAGCAAGGGAGGGGGCACAAGCCTACACCGAAATGAAGTACTGAGCCACCACATACAATTTTTGGTAAACTTTTGCGTTATATAAAAAATATAAAAGAGTTGAACACAATCTAACAACACAAATTCTTATGGTGAAAAAGATATTTTTGCTTCTTGCCGTGGCGTTAACATTGCCAGTCATGGCACAGACCACTGGACAATGGAAACTGCACCCCATCTTTGTGGGCACTAACGTCCAGGCCATCTACGACACACCTTCGTTGGTCTATTACTTGGCGAGCAGCAACCTGTATCGCTTTGACAAGGCCACCGAGGAGAATGAGTCTTTGTCGAAGTCTAACATCCTCAACGATGTGATGGTCGATGGTATCTTTTACAACTACGACCAGAAATACCTCGTGCTTGCCTATCGCAATTCTAACATCGACTTGCTGATGGAAGACGGCAGCGTGATTAACATTCCCGACATCAAAGATGCCGTGCTCACCTCGTCAAAGACCATCAACGACGTCACCTTCTACGACGGCTTAATCTATGTGGCCACCGACTTTGGTTATGTGGTCATCAACGAGGGACAATGGAATGTGAAGGAGTCGCATGTGTTCAACACGGCACTCTCTAGCGTGGCACGCGTGGGCAACACGCTGCTGCTGTGCAGCGGCACCACTACCTACTATGGCAGCGCCGACAAGTATCACAACACGCTGGGAGCCTACAAGACGGTGACCTTCTCGGGCGACATGGGACGCTATTTCCCCATTAGCGACACCAAGTTCTTCCTGAGAACCTCCACCACATTCTCGCTGGGAACCGTCAACGGCAGTGGCGATGCTGTCAGCGTCTCGGCCAAGGCAATTGTGTCGGCCAAGTCGGACAACGTGCAACGCACGCCCACGGGTTTCCTCGCCAACTTCATGGCAAAGGGCTACTACTACACCACCAACGCCGAAGGTGGCGCAGCGACGAAAGTGACCGCCACCAAAGAGATGTTTAGCCAGCACCCCAGCGATGGCACCATGTGGGCTGTCGGAGCCAGTGGCCTGCACAAAAAAGACGTGGAAAGTTCTTATAAGCCCAGCGCCATCAACGTGGCCGACCCATTCTGGGTGGAGTGCAACAACACCTCGGGCAAAGTCTATGTCCACTCGAGTGCGCCTAACTTCATCGAGAACAATAGTGAGAGCCACACCAACACCATCAACTGCTACGACGGCAACACTTGGACCGACGTCACCTTTGTGGACTTAACCTATGGCGGCGGAACTTGGCTCAACTTCGTTCCCAACGACCCCAACACCTACTATCAGGCATGGCGCCGTCAAGGCCTCTACAAGGTCAAGAACAACGAGTTGCAGTTCCTCTACCAGTATGGCAACAACACGTCGCCCTTTGGCGGTGCGCACACCGTGGTGCCCAGATTTGACCGTCATGGCAACCTCTGGGTCACGGCCAACCGCAAAAACGATAACGAGTCGATATGGATTCTTCCCGCTTCCAAGGTCGCCTCGGCTACCTCGCCGCTCAAGGCCGACTGGATTACTCAGAAACTGCCTGGTGTGAACACCGGCGAGTTGCAATTCTCGCGTGTCGTAGCGCTGAAGAATGCCGACATCATGGTTCACACTCCTGGCGACTGGGGCAAACCCATCTACGTCATCGACGAGAGCAACATCAACGCCGCCAATCCCACCTACCTCTCGGTAACGAGCATCAACGACCAGGACGGTAGTTCGCTGGACTGGAACTACATCTTCACCCTTGCCGTGGACAACAACGACAATGTGTGGGTGGGATACAACAATGGTTTGTTCTACTTCAACCCGCAACAGGCACTCACCGACCGCCGCATCGTGGGTGTGCGCCCGAAGATTGCCCGTAACGACGGTACCAATCTGGCCGACTACCTGTGCGACGGCATCCAGGTGAACTGCATCTATGTCGATGCACGCAACCACAAGTGGATTGCAACGCACTATTCGGGCATCTTCGAGGTCAACGAGGACAACTCCAAGATCTTGAATCACTTCACCACGTCAAACAGCAGCCTGCCGTCGAACACGGTCTATAACCTTGTCTATAACGAATCGACCAATTCAATGATTGCTGTCACTGGCAACGGCGTTGCCGAGTACTTCCCCACCGTGGCGTCGTCGGCAACCGACCTGAGCAATGTCTATGCTTATCCTAACCCCGTGCGTCCCGACTTCACTGGTCTGGTGACCATCGCCGGTCTGATGGATGGCACGCTGGTGAAGATTGCCGACAGCGGCGGCAACGTCATCAAGACCTTGCGCAGCAGCGGCAGCACCGTCACTTGGGACGCTTGCGACAACAATGGTGAGCGCGTACCCACCGGCGTCTATATCGTGCTGGCGAGCGAAGGCAACAGCAATGGCACCGAAAAGGCTGTTACCAAACTCATGATTGTGAAATAACAACTCGCTTTAGAGTTATATCAAATAACGCTCACACAGGTACACGCTGTTGTAAATACAGATTTCGCACCTGTGTGAGCGTTTTTTTGCCATCATAGTCACAAGGCAATGCTTTTCAACTCGTTTGAGTTCATCGTGTTTCTGCCAATAGTGTTTGCGCTCTACTGGCTGCTGCACCGTGATGTGAGCCGACAAAACGCGCTGCTCGTCGTCGCCAGTTATGTGTTTTATGGCTGGTGGGACTGGCGGTTTTGCTTCCTCATTGCCACCACGACAATGGCAAGTTGGGGAACCGCACTGCTGACCGCGCGCAGCACTACCAACAGCGCGCGGAGGGTGTGGATGGTTGCCAATGTGGTGCTGAATGTGGGCATTCTGGTCACATTCAAATACTATAACTTCTTTGCCGACAACCTGGCGAACCTCGTAGCCATGCTGGGCTATCGTCTCGACTGGGTCACGCTGCGTGTGGTGCTGCCCGTGGGCATCAGTTTCTACACTTTTCAAGCACTCAGTTACTCCCTCGACGTCTATTACCGCCGCGTGCGCCCCACCACCAACATAATGACCTTTGCTGCCTACATCAGTTTCTTCCCGCAACTGGTGGCAGGACCCATCGAGCGCGCCACGTCGCTGCTGCCACAGTTTCAACGACAGCGTGTGTTTGACTATGCGCAAGCCGTGGATGGCTGTCGCCAAATGTTGTGGGGATTTGCACAAAAACTGCTCGTGGCCGACACCTGCGCCACCTATGTAGATACCTATTGGTCGCAACACGCCACCCTCTCGGGCGTGGCACTGCTCATGCTGGGCATGGCATTCTCCATGCAAATCTATTGCGACTTCGCTGGCTATTCACACATCGCCATTGGCGTGAGCAAACTCTTTGGCATCAAACTCATGACCAACTTCAACTATCCCTATTTCTCAAGCGACATAGGGCAGTTTTGGCGCCGATGGCACATCTCACTCACCACCTGGTTTCGCGACTACGTGTACATTCCTCTGGGAGGTAGCCATCGCGGGCCATGGCGCACCACGGCCAACATCTTCGTGGTGTGGCTCTTGAGCGGACTCTGGCATGGGGCAAACTGGACTTTCGTGCTCTGGGGACTGTTTCATGGCACGCTGCTGCTCGCCTACCACTACCGCTACAATGCGTCGCAACGTCGCGCGCGCATCAATCGTGAGCCGCAGTGGAGGCAGTTGCCAGCCATCATGCTCACCTTTGTGATGGTCACCCTGGGATGGGTTATGTTCAGGAGTTCCACCGTTGCCGAGGGGGTCGCCATTTTGGGTCGCATTTTCACGGCACCCTTCAACGGCACGCTACCGCGCACCATGGTTGTCGTGCGAGCCTTTGAGTGCGCAGCGATTTTGCTGCTCATTGAGTGGGCAAAGCGCAACTCTGCCCACCCCCTGCAATTCACATCGCCGTTCATGACACGCCATGCTTGGGCCAGGAGGGCACTCTACGCTCTCTTCCTCGTGGGCTTTGTGTTCCTCGTGGGAAAGGCGCAAACATTTATCTATTTCCAATTCTAAACATCGTGCTGAAGAGAACATGCGTCGCTTTCTAATAAAACTGAGTTATCTTGTGCTTCCGCTATGGGTGTTCACCGTGGTGCTGGTGGCCTATTACCACTATGCCGTAGCACCCTATGCCACAAGCGAACTCGGGCGCACGGGACAACTGCCACTGCCCATCGAATATCCCGACACGGTGCTCGACAGGGAATACTTCACCCACGTCTATGACGTGAAGGTGCTCGCCGACACCATGGTCGATGTCATCACCATTGGCGATAGTTTCACAACACAAAACATCAGGTGCTTTGAGAATTTCTTGGCAGCCAGCGGAATGAGCCTCGCCAACTTGATGGTGATGCCCAACAATCCGTTTCAGGCGGCCTACAATCTGTTGCGGCAAGGAATTGTGGATTCCACCAATGTGAAGACCATCGTGGTGGAAACGGTGGAACGCAACGTGGTGAAACGGCTCACCACCCTGAACGACGCCAGCATCGAGATAAATACCACCGACTTAGACGCCATCGAGGCCAACGACGAAATGGGCGAGGCGACCACCACGCAGTCGTCGCTCATCGACGCCAAAAATTATGTGCTCAGGCGGTTGGGCTACAAGGAAGTGGTGGGACATCTGCAGTTGTCGCGACCATTCTTCTCGGGTGAAGAACCGCGCGGATTGTACTTCTATATCAAGGACGTGCGCACACCCAGCGAAATAGCGTCCGACGACGCGACCTTAATGCGGAAAAATGCCGAGAAACTGAATGCCGCTGCGGCGGCAGCCGGCGTACGCATTGTATATCTCGTCGCTCCCGACAAGTACGACATCTACCAGAACTATATCATCGACAACCCCTACAAACCCAAGCGCGTCAACGAGCAACTGCGCGCCATGTTCCCTAGTCGCGAGCAGTGGGTAATAGGCAAAGAAATCGTGCTACCGCTGGTCGATGCCGGCGAGATGGACCTGTATCCTCGCGGCGACACGCACTGGGGGCCTCGCTGCTCGCAGTTGGTGGCCAAGGAACTCGAGCGTAGCGTGCGTGCAGGATGGTGACAATGCGTCAACGGCGCGCGTCGTCCACCGGCAACCACAAGTACATGCGGTCGCTGGGACGCACTTTCACATCGGTCTTGATGGAGAAATGGTCGCCCTTCACGGCTTTTTCCACTGGCTGCAACTCCACGCGCAACTCGGTGATGGTCATGGGCACGGCACCCGTGGTGGGGCCTATGATGAGCACCTCGTCGCCCACGCGCACCTCGCCACTCTCGACCACAAACTCGCCCACCCCTATGGCCGAGAAATAACGCACGCCCTTGGCGGCATACACCTTGACGTGGGTGGCCGACGAGCCATATTTTGCCGACCACTCGCCCAACCGCTGACCTTGATAATAGCCATCCCAGAAACCGCGGTTGAACACGCGCGCCAGGCGCTCGTCCCACTGTGCGATTTGTTGCTCGTCGCCATAGGTGCCGTCGGCGATGGCACGCAAGGCCTCGTCATAGCACCCCACGACCGTGCGCACATATTCCGGACCGCGCGCACGGCCCTCAATCTTGAACACCGTCACCCCGGCATCCACCAGTTTGTTCAGGAAATGAATGGTCTTGAGATCCTTGGGCGACATGATGAACTTGTTTTCCACATTGAGTTGCTCGCCGGTGTCGGCATCGGTGAGCGTGTAGGCGCGACGGCATATCTGCCGGCACTCGCCACGATTGGCGCTCGCTCCAGCCTGGTGCAGGCTCATATAGCACTTGCCGCTCACGGCCATGCACAACGCGCCATGACAAAACATCTCGAGCCTCACACGGTCGCCATGCGGACCGCGAATGTCGTCGCGCTCGATGCTGTCGGCGATGGCGCGCACCTGCTCCATGTTGAGTTCGCGCGCGAGCACCATCACGTCGGCCAAGTGCGCATAGGCACGCACGGCCTCGCTGTTGCTCACGTTCACCTGAGTGGAAATGTGCACCTCCACCCCACGGCTGCGGGCGTAGTTCATCGCCGCCATGTCGCTGGCGATGATGGCACTCACACCGGCCTGTGCCGCAGCGTCGATGATGTGGCGCATGTAGGGCACATCCTCGTCGTAGATGATGGTGTTCACCGTGAGATAGGTCTTCAGGTTGCGCTCGCGGCACCATGCCACGATGGTGTGCAAGTCGTCGATGCTGAAGTTGACGCTCGAGCGGGAGCGCATATTCAGCCCCTCAATGCCGAAGTACACGGCATCGGCGCCACCCTGGTGGGCCGCCATGAGCGACTCCCAAGAGCCCACAGGGGCCATGAGTTCAAAATCGGTGCGTTTCATACGCGGTATTATTCCTTTTTACCTGTGAGGATGCCTTTGATGTCGTGCAGTTTGCGCAACGCCTCAAAGGGGGTGAGGTTATTGATGTCGATGTGCAGAATCTCGTCGCGGATTTGCGACAGCACGGGGTCGTCGAGTTGGAAGATGGAGAGTTGATAGCCCGGACGCTGCGTCGCCACGCTAGCCATGTCGCGTCCCACGCCCTCGTTGCGGTTGTTCGCCTCGAGTTGCTTGAGCACCTGCTGCGCCCGCTCCACGATGGTGCGGGGCATGCCAGCCAATTTGGCCACATGAATGCCGAAACTGTGCTCGCTGCCGCCCTTCACGAGGCGGCGCACAAACACCACCTTGCCGTTAATTTCCTTCACGCTCACGTTGTAGTTGACGATGCGCTTGAAGGTGCGCTCCATCTCGTTGAGTTCGTGATAGTGTGTGGCAAAGAGCGTCTTGGCGTGGGCACGCTGTTCGTGGAGGTACTCCACGATGGCCCAAGCGATGGAGATGCCGTCGTAGGTGCTCGTGCCGCGACCCAACTCGTCGAAGAGGATGAGGCTGCGTTCGCTCACATTGTTGAGAATCGAGGCGGCCTCGGTCATCTCGACCATGAAGGTGGACTCGCCCAGCGAGATGTTGTCGCTGGCTCCCACACGGGTAAAAATCTTGTCC
>CACWKM010000032.1 GCA_902761475.1 uncultured Bacteroidales bacterium | reverse complement strand
CAAGCGGGCGTGGGACCCTAACGCCAGTGCCGAGGTGCGCGACACCACATACAGTTTCTATAACATCTTCGACTTCAACTTCTCGTTGTCGCTCAACACGAAGATTTATGGATTTTTCCGCCCCATGAAGTTCCTGGGCGACAAAGTGCAGATGATTCGCCACGTGCTTACGCCCACCATCACCTTCAGTGCCGCCCCCGACTTCAGCAGCCCATTCTGGGGCTACTGGGGCAGTTATGAGTATCTCGACCCCAATGGGGTGATGCGCGAGCGCCGCTACAGTTATTTCCAGCATGGCCTGTTCGGCGGCGCCAATAGTGGCCGCACGGGCATGGTGACCTTCAACATCGCAAACAATTTGGAGGCCAAGGTGCGCAGCGACAAAGACAGCACCGGCTACCGCAAAATATCGCTCATAGAGAATTTCTCGCTCACCCAGAGTTATAACTTTGCCGCCGCTGAATGCTACATGGGATGTCTATAAGTATGCGCTAAATGAGTTTGGCAACCCCGTGCGCGTGAACAAGTTGCGCATCACCCATGGTGGCGGCTGGGGACGTCTTGCCAGCACGGGCACATCGTTCAGTTACACCATCAACAACGACACCTTCAAGCGCAAGCGCAAAGACGACGAGAAGAAACCTCCCACCGAGCAGAACACCAAGCGCCGTCGCAACCGTGACGGCACGGAGGAGGAAGACCAGAGCGGCACGCGCAACGGCGTGGAGTTCACTCGCGAGGGCTATGCCAAGTGGGATTTCCCATGGAGCATCACCGCCAACTACTCGTTCAACTACGGCTATGGTGCCTTCGACTACAAAAAACTCGAGTATAAAGGTCGCTGGACACACAATCTGAGCCTTACCGCCACGGTGCGCCCCACGCGCAACTGGAACATCTCGGCCAGTGCGAGTTATGACTTCGAAAATCACAAGATTGCCTACATGAATTGCACGATTTCGCGCTTGATGCACTGCTTTGAGATGAGTGCCAGTTTTGTGCCCGTGGGACCCTACAAGAGTTACAATTTCCACATTGCCGTCAAGTCGTCGATATTGCAAGACGTGAAGTATGACAAACATTCCAGTTATAGCAATGGCGTGACATGGTGACCCGTTTGTTAGTTGTTGCATTGTTGTGGTGGGGATGTGTTGCGTCTTGCCTTGCTGTTACGCCCTCGGAACTGCGTGAGGGCGACTTGCTGTTTGTGGTCAATCGCTCGGGCAATGCCATCACGCAAGTCACCAGTGGCCTCGACTCGCTGCCCATCGACCATGTGGCCGTGTTTCACCGCATCGGCGGCGAGGACGGCCTGCCTTATGTCATCGAGGCGGTGCCTCGTCGGGGTGTCACGCTCACGCCGCTCGACAGCGTGGCGGGCGGTGGCGAGGGTGGCAGTGTGATTGCTTGCCGCGTGGCAAATCTCGATGCGGCGGCCAGCGTGCGCGCCGCCTTGCGCTATGTGGGCGCGCCCTACGACCACTTTTTTGTGCCCGACGCCGAGGCCATCTATTGCAGCGAACTCGTGCAGTTGTGTTATGTCGACGAGGCGGGCGAGGCTGTGTTCGGCACCATCCCCATGTCGTTTCATGACGCGTCGGGACGCATCACCGACTACTGGCGCCAGCACTATGCCGCCGGCACTTTGCGCCCGTGACGAGAAAAAATCAGAATTGGAAATAGATGAACGCCTCCTGGTGGCCTTGCAGGAAAATGATGGCCGCGATGAGGCCGTAGTAGAGCGCCCATCGGCATGCACGATGGCGCATCAAGCCGTTGCCGTCGAACTGCAAGGGATGCTCCCTCTTGCGCCCAATCCAGTCCACCACGAGCAGCACGAGACACAGCACGAGGGCCTTCTTGCCCACATCCACGCTACCGAGGTCGAACATCGAACGCGTGAACAGGCTGGTGAAGTAGTGCCATGCGTCGGCGATGGTTTCGGCGCGGAAAAGCACCCATCCAATCGTGGCCAGAATGAAGGTGACAACCATGCTAAAGGCTTCTTTGAGGTTGGGCAGCGACGAGTTGTGTGCCACTATCTCCTTGTGTTTTGCGTTGAAGCCCAAGAATCTATATGCCAATATGAGGACAGCATGAAATACGCCCCAGAGGATGAATGTCCAGTTGGCCCCATGCCACAATCCGCTGAGCAGGTACACGACGAACACGTTGCGAATGATTTTCCACTGTGCGCAGCGGCTGCCTCCCAGTGGGATATAGACGTAGTCGCGGAACCAAGTGAGCAACGAGATGTGCCAGCGGCGCCAGAACTCCGACATGTTGCGTGAGAAGTAGGGCACGCTGAAGTTGCGCATGAGTTTGATGCCGAATAGTTTGGCGCTGCCTATGGCGATGTCGCTATAGCCGGAGAAGTCGCAATAAATCTGGAAACTGAACAGCGCGGCTCCTAGCAGCAGCGTGAGGCTGCTGAAGTTGTCGGGTGCCGCCCACACGCGGTTCACGGCCATGGCGCAGGAGTCGGCCACCACCATTTTCTTCACCAGCCCCCACAGCATTTGTCGCAGGCCATCGACGGCGGTGGCGTGGTCGAAACGGCGGGCTTTCAAAATCTGTGGCAGCAGGTTGGTGGCGCGCTCGATGGGGCCAGCCACAAGTTGCGGGAAGAAACAGATGAAGGCAAAAAATGCCACCATGTCGCGCGTGGGAGCAATCTTGCCCTTGTACACGTCGATGCTGTAACTCAGCGCCTGGAAAGTGTAGAACGAGATGCCCACGGGCAGGATAAGGTTGGCGGTGGGCCAGTCCATGTGCACGCCAAAGACGGCCAGCAACTCCTCGGCGCTCTCCACAAAGAAATTGTAGTATTTGAAGGTGGCCAGGATGCCCAGGTTGAACACGATGTTGGCCGCCGACACCCACCATGCCGCTCGTCGTCGCTCAGTGTCTTGCAGGCGGCGTATGGCGAGGCCGCTGGCATAACTGCACGCCGATGTGATGACGATGAGAGCGAGGAAACGCCAGTCCCACCAGCCATAGAACACATAACTTGCCACCAGCAGGAACAAGTTCTGCCATCGCAGCGGCTTGAACACGTGCCAGTAGAGCAGCCACACGAGCGGCAAGAAGATGAGATATTGGTAGGAGTTGAACAGCATAGCGTTTACAGGCCTAAATCCTCCTTTAAAATTTTGGTAAACTTGTGCGACCCATTAACAATCCACAGGTGGTGGCTGTCGTAGAAGTCGTCGGCCTGAAATCGCGGGTCGTCGCTATAGTCGCGATACTCTTTGAGGCCATACTGTTGCAGGAGTTTCACCTCGGCGGCGAATTGCGCCTTCAACTCTGGTTCGATGGCGTCGCGATAGGTGTGCCGCGTGGGTGTGGTAATCACCACCAGTCGCAGCCCGTGGGCGGCGCAGTAGTCAATCATGCGCTTCATGCGCTCGCGGTTTTTCACCACGTCGTTTTGTGTCACCACGTCGCGTTGCTGGTCGCCCATGGCGAGGCCGTGGGCGGGGCGCACGCTGTCGGTGGACCACCCGAGCGAGTCGCACTCAATCATCGACTTGCCGCGCAATCGGTAGAGCGCGCACTTCAGGGCCAGCGTGCTACCATAGCGAGGGTGACTCATCATCAGGTGATAGAGCGACGGGAAACGATGCTTCTTGCTACCCATAAATAAGGTGTAGTAGGTGGCGAAGTAGTAGCGGTAGGTGTCCTCATAATCGCGCGAGAAGTAGTTAATCACGTCGAGGTTGGTAATCACCGTGCGCAGGTGGGGGCATCGCGGGGCAAATTGCTCGAGCAGCATGAGGTCATATTCGGGCCATTGCGCGCCCAGGGCGAGGTTAAACACGCTGTCGCCCAAGTCGGTGGGGCAGATGGCCGCCAGGTTGTGCGAGTTGCCCAGCACCAGCGTGGTCACCTCGGAGCCGTGCCCCTCCATCCACGCATACTTATAGGTGTAGGTGTTGGGGGTGAGACGTATCAAAGTTTCGCCCGCCGCCACCAGCACCAGTAGTGGCAGCACAAACAGCAGTGTTATTTTCTCAAATCGTCGCATCTCTCGCCCGCTCGCGCATTTTCAACCTGCAAAGTTAACACATTTTGCCCTCACCTGCAACCCCCGCGCCCGCGCCCGGCGCCCCGACAGAAATGGTCTCGGCGATTGATTAATTCGCCAAAATTTTTACCAATCTATGTATTTTACCTATATTTGCAATCTAGTGAGAGTTCAACGAATAGCGCGTCGTCAATATAGAACAACCAGAAATTAAAATCGTATGAGCAGTTGTAGGGTTCATGTGTGCTTTTGCGCCAGTGCTCAGGGCAGCACAGCCGGTGCGTCATCTTCGCCCTGCAGACCGCGCCGTGCTTGTCGACACCGTGTCGGTGCCGGTGGAGCACTACCGCCACTTGCCGGCTTCGCGCCTTACAGGATGGGACTTCATGCTGCAGGCCGACACGCTTGGCTTCTGGCCCCTCGACTCGGCAATCGTGAGTGAAGTGCTTGCAGGCAACGTGCCTCAGGTGATGCGCAGTTTCCGCAAGGTGGTGATTCACACTGCCGTTACCGACTCTGTGCCGGTGCTTGCCGAACCTCACACCATTGAACTGCTGGTACTTCCCGACTATGTGATGGTTGGCACCGACGAGGACTATGTGCGGATGCCAATGAGCCCGCAGGCGGCGCAAGCCATAGCGCGTGAACTGGACTGCTCGCTGCCAACGGCCTATATGGTGGACCGCATCAACGATGTGGCCGAGGGACGGCTTGACATTTTCCCGTTTCGCCCGCGTGGCAACCGCAACAGCGACCCCATTGTGTATCAGGATCATAACCGCGTGTTGATGCGTATGTTTGAAATGCGTGGCTACCGCTTGGGGCAGTTCATATCGGGGTTGAAGAAAGACATTATTCAGACTTGCTGGCGCCACCTCTCGCCACAGTATCCGCACGAGGTGGTGATTTACGGATGGCATCACCCCGACGGTCATCCGCAGCAGCCCATGTTTCTGCGTCATGCCGACTACTACGCCGACTACAGCCACGGCGTGCGGCTGGTGAGCAACCATGTGCTTGTGGACGGTGTGCACTACAACCTGCCCGACTTGCTGCGCCACCCCGTGCTCTACGTTCTCCTCAGCGACGAGCCACACCCCCTCCCCGCCGAGGCTTTCCATGATACGAATCACTAAGGCAGACTGATGCCCCTAAACTTGGAATCAGTTCACCCTCCTTTTTTACCCACCAATACTTTTGGATTGCAAATATTAAAGATTTAGTCAACGACCGCCCCCGCCCTCACACTGACGGGTCCCTTGTTCATGCAATAATTAACCATTCGAGCCACTTTTATTCGAAAATCTTGATAAAAATTGTGTGTAATTTTCCTAAGTAATGTTAATTTATTTCGGTTTGTGCGAATGAGCCCTATACAAAATCAAATGTGAACATCTGTTAACGACATTTTGGAGAAATTGTTTGATGGTGTATCTTTGCATCCAGTAAATCATATTTAATACTCTCAATTATGTCAAAAAAAGAATTGTGTAACGATTGCCCTTTCTCGATTTCAAAACGAGATAGAAGCATTATTGCAAAAGTTGGTCACATCAAGCGCGAGATTGACACTAACAATCGCCTTTCAGACAAAAGCGTTGAACGATTGAAGAAGATTTTATCTGCACAATCAAAGGAGGGCTTTAGTGGTCCAGATGATTACTTCGATAAAATCTATGAAAGCATTGAAAGGTGTCGCAATTTTGATAAATTAGACGATGAGCAAAAGTTTTGGGTATATGAGTTGATGGAATGGACTCAATGGGAAATAATAGAAGTTGACCCAGAAACTTTTTGAAAACAAGCATCGTTTATAGTAATAGTATTATCTTTGAAGAAAATATTGGTAAAATGAGATACTGTAAGTTATTCTTGTTACTGTTATTATGCACCCTCTTTCTTGGCAGCTGCGCTTCAATGAGGGCCCCTGTCGTTCAGCGATATGAGTCTATAGAACAGTACAAGTATATTTATATCACACCTACCGCTGAACTTATATCAAGTTCAGGAGGTGTATACGGCAATCAATTTGGCGTTTATGGGGGGAGTAAGACAAAGACGATTAACCCAAGTGATGTAATATCAGGTGTTCTAATAAAGAGAGGTTATATTCGTCTTCCAGAATTGAACCAAGGTTTAGCTGACCAAACGCTTATAATTAATTATGGAGAGAGTGGAAGGCGAAATGTAAATCTTGGTTATTCTATTGAGGTTACAATTCAATTCCTTTCTGCTCGAACCAATATGCCTATATGTGTTTGTACTGCAGAAGGACAAGGCTCTACAGAAGCAGATGATGTGAGAATTGCTATTACTAGAGCATTAGAAGCATTGTTTAAATAAGTTGTTTTTTACACATAAGGCGGTTACCGTGCCTTCGTAGTACGATAACCGTTTTCTTTATGCAATAAAGTATAATTACTATAGACCGCAAACTACCCCACCAGATGAGAAGATTTAAGCAAAAAGCAGTTGCGGTACGTTTTTGCCTTGTCCACTCCCGTCGGGGCGGGATTGGTGGGTGAAATTGTGTTTTCTTTTCTTGTGGTTTTGGGGTGATTGGTGTAACTTTGTAGTGCAATCCAAACTCATCATGGTCATGGCACAGTATGTAGAGGCCTTGCTGCCGCTTTATTTACCGGGTACGCTTACTTATCATTTGCCCCCCACGATTACTGTGGGGGTGGGTAGCCGCGTGCTGGTGCCATTGGGCCGCAAGAAGATTTATACGGCCATCGTGGTGATGATTCACGACCGCGCTCCGCAGGGCTACGACGTGAAAGATGTGATTGCCGCCCTCGACGGCGCGCCCATCGTGCGGCATCCGCAACTCAAGTTCTGGGAGTGGATAGCCAGTTACTACATGTGCTCCATGGGCGAGGTCTATAAAGCGGCGTTGCCCAGCGGCCTCAAGGTGGAGAGCGAGACGTTTATCAGCCCCAATCCCGAGTATGAGGAGGACGTGGCGCATCAGTTGAGCGACCGTGAGCGCGTGGTGCTGGATTTCACCTCGCAGCGCGGTCGCGTGCAGATTGCCGAACTGACCACCGCCACCGGCTTTCGCAGCGTGGAGGGCATCGTGAGCCGCCTGCTCGACCGTGGCGCCTTGCTGGTGAGCGAGCGCGTGATGGACAACTATCGTCCCAAGACCGAAAGTTTTGTGCGCCTCACGCTGGCGCGCGACGACGAGGCTGGCATGCACGCGCTGTTCGACGCGCTGAGCCGTGCGCGCAAGCAGGAACAGTTGCTGCTGGCCTATCTGGACCTGTCGCACTGGCTGCAGCGCAGCACCCCGCTGCAAGAAGTGGGCAAGGAGGCTCTGCTCAAGCGTGCCGACGTGACCGCCCAGGTGCTCAAGGCGATGACCGACCGTGGCGTCATGGAGGTGTATAAGCGGCAAATCAATCGTTTCGCCCATCTGGGCGAGAAGTTGCAAGACCCGCCCGCCCTCAGCGAGGAGCAGGAGCGTGCCCATCGCGAGATTCACCTGTCGTTCAAGGACCACAACATCACCTTGCTGCACGGCGTCACCTCGAGCGGCAAGACCGCCATCTATATGCACCTGATAGCGCACACCCTGTCGCGCGGGTTGCAAGTGCTCTATCTGGTGCCCGAAATTGCGCTCACCACGCAACTCACGCAGCGCCTGCGCGCGGTGTTTGGCGACAAGATGCTCGTCTATCACTCGCGATTTAGCGACAACGAGCGCGTGGACATCTATCGCCGCCTGTTGGGCAGCAGCGAGCCGTGTGTGGTGGTGGGCGTGCGCAGTTCGGTGTTCCTGCCGTTTGCCCAGTTGGGCCTTGTCATCGTCGACGAGGAGCACGACAGCAGTTACAAGCAGCAAGACCCGGCTCCGCGCTACAATGGTCGCAATGCCGCCATCATGTTGGCGCAAATGCACGGCGCCAAGACGCTGCTGGGGAGTGCCACGCCAGCCATCGAGGTCTATCACCGCGCCGTGGCCGGACAGTATGGGCTGGTGAAACTGCTCACCCGCTATGGCGACATCGCCATGCCCGAGGTGAAACTCATCGATACTGCCGAGGCCTGGCGACAACGCGAGATGAACGGCATGTTCTCTCGTCAGTTGCTCAGTTACAGCCGCCATGCGCTGGAGAATAACGAGCAGGTCATCCTGTTCCAGAATCGCCGTGGTTATGCCCCGATGGTGCGCTGCCGCCAGTGCGGCTGGGTGCCCAAGTGCGAAAACTGCGACGTGTCGCTCACCTATCACAAGCACACCCACATGCTCACCTGCCACTATTGCGGCTACACCATCACGCTGCCGCAGTTGTGCCCGGCTTGCGAAACGCCGCACATCCAGGTGGTGGGCTATGGTACCGAGCGCATCGAGGACGAAGTGGACCGCTATTTCCCTGGCGAGAAAATATCGCGCATGGATTTGGACACCACTCGCTCCAAGTCGAGTTATGACCGCATCATCGACGACTTTTCGCATCACCGCACCAATGTGCTCGTGGGCACGCAGATGGTGACGAAGGGCCTCGACTTTGAGGCAGTGAGCGTGGTGGGCATCCTCAATGCCGACACGATGCTGCATTTTCCCGACTTCCGCGCCTCGGAGCGTGCCTTCGACATGCTGGAGCAGGTGGCTGGCCGTGCCGGGCGCGCCCACAAACGCGGCCTGGTGCTGGTGCAGACCAGCGACGTGGAGCATCCCGTGCTGGGCTTCGTGCTCAACCACGACTACGAGGGCTTCTATGCCCACGAACTCGCCGAGCGCGAGCGATTTGTCTATCCCCCCTTCGTGCGCATCATCAATGTGTATTTGCGTCATCGCGAGGAGGCTGTGGTCAATGAGGTGGCTGCTCGCCTCGCCACGCTCATGCGGCAGGTGTTCGGCACGCGCGTGCTGGGGCCGGAACCGCCGCTGGTGAGTCGCGTGCAGAATCTCTACATTCGCCAGTTGGTGCTCAAGATAGAGCCTCAGGCCTCGATGTCGCGCGTCAAGGCCATCATGCGCCAACAATATGAGCAGTTGCTCGGCATTGACGCCCGCGCTCGGCAAGTGCGCATCCACTACGACGTGGACCCCGTGTGACGGCAAAAAAACGTCGCACAGGGGTTGCGCATCTCGTAAAGATTCAGTAATTTTGTAACCGTAATACTTATGTGTCAGGTGCCTGTGGGCGTTGCCCCACGGGATTAAAAGGGAATCAGGTGAAATTCCTGGACAGTACCCGCTGCTGTGAGTCCCCATGATGACATCTACATCGTTTTGCTACAACGCCACTGAGACAATCGTGCCCAATAGAACGGCCACATCATCGCTCGGGAAGGCGCAAACACGATGGGGGACAAGTCAGAAGACCTGCCTGCTGCACAAGGCTTGCAACTTAACAAACAGTTCACGAGGCATTTGGACTGGCAGGCGACGAAACAAAGATGATGTGGTCGGCAGCACCACTTCCACATGGCGGTTTTTTCTATTGTGACGACAAAATCGTGTGAACGTCTGTAGCCATTCGCGCAGGTGACCTCGTGTGATTGAAAAACGATTTTTTTATAAAATGTTTTACACTCACATAGATAGACAACGATGAAACACAGATTTTTCATGACAATGCTTGCCCTCATGAGCCTGGCGCCCGTCGCCGTGGCCCAGAGTGGCGTGGCGCGCGTGTTTGATTACCGTCCGGCTCCAGGTCAGTTTGTGAACACAATGCCGGCCTATGTAGAAGGCGAGGACACGCAGGAGACAATGAACCAAAAGGCGCTGGAGCGCATAGTCGATGGCAGCGGCATCACGCTGGGTGCCTATGGCGGCTATGTCGTGTTCGCCTTTGAGACGCCCGTGAAAAATGAGCCCAATGAATATGACTTCAAGGTGGTGGGCAACGCTAACACCAACGGCTCGGAGGCTGCCATCGTGATGGTGGGCGTCGACAGCGACGGCAATGGCGTGCCCAGCGACGGCGACGACTGGTATGAACTCAAGGGCGCCGCCTACGACGATTCGTTCCACAACTACCAACTCACCTACACCTATCACATCGATGGTGACAACGTGGAGAGTTACACCTGGCAGAGCAACGATGCCGCTGCCGCCACCGGAACTGTGGACCGCAACAGTTTCCACCGTCAGTCCTACTGGCCCGGTTGGCTCGAGAAGACCACTCTCACGTTCACTGGCACGCGCTTGCCGAACAACGCCACGCAAAATCCCTCTAACAACCAGTGGGTGTTGCCCGCCTTTGGTTGGGGCTATGCCGATGATGTGCCCGAGAGCGACAATCCTGGGCTCATGATTGAATGGGCCGTCGATGGCGAGGGCAATAGCGTGACGCTTGACCATGTGGACTTTATCAAGGTGTATACCGGTTTGTGCCAAAAGGCAGGTTGGCTGGGCGAGACTTCGAGCGAGGTCTATGGCGCCATCAATCTGAATCCGATGGAGGAAGAGGACCCCGTCGCTGTGATTGACGAGAGCATCACCGACTTCGTTGACGGCATGTTCATTCTCAACGAGTCGCAATATGGCAGAGCCCCGGGTACGCTGCACTTCGTCACGAGCGATGGCCGTTGGCTGATGCAGGCCGAGCAATTTGTGAACGGTGGTGCCAGTGGCGACCCCGTCGTCACGTTGGGCGAGAGCGGCCAGTTCGCCACCATCTATGCTGACAAACTGATGGCCACGTCGAAGCAAACCGGCTATCAAGGCGGCCGCCTGAATGTGTTCGACGCCATGTCGCTCGCCCCGGAGCAGGTGATAAGCACGTTTGTCGATGCGCCCACCATTGCCGATGCGCGCAGTGTGCAGGGCGTGACGGCCGACAAGGCTTATGTGTCCACTTCTAATGGCATCTATGTGCTGTCGCTCTCGGACGAACAGCCTCCCAGGCTCATCCCAGGCACCGAATGCGGTTATGGCGACGGTGAAACGGTGCCAGGAATGTATATAGACTACGACGCCCAGCAATATGGCGGCCAAGTGGGCTCGATGGTGAAGGTGGGCAATCGCGTGCTGGCGGTGCATCAGCGCTATGGCATCCTGGTGATAGATGCCGAGAGCGACGAGTTGCTGTCGGTCATCGACGGGCATTATGGCGACATCGTGATGGCCCATGACGGTTCGCTGTGGGCTTCGTGCGCAGTCGAAGAGGCATGGGACTTTGGCGTGAAGGCCGAGGTGGCACAATTGGCTCATATCGTTGACGTGGAGAACGGCGATGTTGAGATTGTGCCCATTCCCGACGTCATCCCCGCTCCCCCCGTGACCTGGGCTTCGTGGCTTGCCAACTCGCTCATCGTGAACGACGATGACGACCGCATCTATTGGACCGATAAGGGCGGCTATGACGAGATGTTTATGTATCAGCCCTCACAGCACATTTATTACTACGACTATATGGCCGAGGAGTTTGGCGTGCTTGTTGATTTCACCGCCCAGGGACTTGAGAATTATAGCATGTATGGTGCCGCCAAGGCTTTCAACCCTCGCAACGGCAACCTCTATGTGGCCGTGAACGACAATGTGGATGGCAATGGCTATGGCACGACGAATTACAACCTGCTCGAGTTTAGCCCCGAAGGCGAGTTGCTCAGCAACGTGGCGTTCCCGCAGCGTGGCATGTGGTTCAGCACGCAACTCATCTTCACCGACGATGCGTATCCCGAGATTTTGCTCGACGAGGTGCGTCTGGCGCTTGACGAAACCAAGCGTTATCCTCTCACGACGATTCTCCACGACGCCGACAACATGGACGCCGCCATTGAGTGCGAAGTTGTCGCTGACGCTGCTGGCGCGCCGCGTCGCGCACCAGGCGTGTCGCCCGTAGAAGCCGTCGTTGAGGATGGCATGCTGGTCATCACACGCACAGCACGCGGCGCTGCCACCCTCAACCTCACTGCCACGTCCAATGGTCGCAGCACCAGTGCCACGGTCAACGTGCTTGACAACACGCCCACGGCAGTCGACGACGTCACCACCGCAGCGCAGGTGGCATCGGTGCGCTACATCAATGCGCAGGGCATGGCAGCCAAGACACCCCACGACGGATTGAACATCGTTGTCACCACATTTGCCGACGGCACTACCACCGTGACCAAGGTGTGGCGATAACTTCCTTAGATAGAAAGCATGGCACGAGTTGCCAAAGCAAAATGAGAATATAACAATAGTAACGTAGCGATGAGCGCGGCAGGGTCCCGAGTGGGAGACTGTCGCGCTCTGTTTTTGCCCGTGGCGCTCGTGGCAAATGAGCGTGGCCACTTCAAAGGTCTTAACTTTGCCATTGGTGATGTGTTTCAATAAAGACGGAAGTACATATGTGATAGTTGCAGAACACTGTGTAGATTTAGTTTACTTTACGCTATTGTTTAACTGCAGTAGATTCGCGTGAAAATTGGAAGTCGCTGAATTACAAAGTTTTGAAAGATGATGTGGTTTTCAATGAAAATTAAAATCAGCCATAATATGGAATGTAAGCGTAGTAGTAACGCTTTGCTTCCATTTCGGGATTTACTGGCTTTATCAAACCTGCCTGTTGAATCACCGCAAAAGTACCGTTAAGCCACCACCCACCAAAAGACACAAAAAAACCTCGACCGAAGCCGAGGTTTTTATATTAGTTAATATACAATATGTTCTCTAACGATGAATAATTATAAGTTCTCCAAATATCAAGATTTATAGGTTTATAATCATCAAAAATTTTACGAATGAATTTAAGTTCGAAGAAAAGCCGATAATCGCTTTTTTTCGCTTTGGGGTCCACTTCGCGCTTTGAGGCTACCCGTATTTTGGTTATTCTGTATAAATCTCGAATGCCCTTTGCTCTAATATATGGGACAAAAAGTTGAAGTTTGTGAAGAGTTATTGTTGATGGGAACTTACTACCTGTATAATAAATTTTCCCTTCACTCACATCAAATTCACCACTTAATTTATCAGAAACCAAAGAAATAAGCAGATTTTTCCAATTTGATTTATAGGATTTTTTAGGCTCAGCGAGGACACCGTCTTGATGTTCTTCCATCAAAGCAAACAAATCAAGTTGTAGAGGGCGTGATGGTAACATTGATTTTGCTACCATATTAACTTCACCAAAATTTACCTTATCGGGGCAAATATTATCAATATCATTCATTAGCCTTATAACGGCGCGTCCAATAGCAAAGGCTAAATTAACAGGAACTGCGTTCCCAATTTGTTTATATTGGTCTGACATTTTTCCCAAGAATTTCCAATAATCGGGGAATGTCTGTATTCGAGCATACTCCCTAATATTTAGTGGACGAGTCTCTAATGGGTGGCATCTTTCCGTTTGCTTTTGAGCAGGAGAACAAACCAAAGTGAGTGATGGCTCATCCATAGACAAACGTCGTGCCATGCCTGTCTTTCCTCCACCTAAATAAAAACTCCCTCCCATATAAGCTTTTTGTTCCTCAATGGGCAGGTCTCTCCAATCACCACCTTCGGGAACAAGTTCCATTACTCTCCGTTTTTTATCTGGGTAAATCTGACCATCTGATTGAGGTACATCTGTAGAGAAAAGTTCACCTTTGAAGAATGCATCCCTAAGAGTCATAACCCTATGATAGGGTGAAGGCCATTTGAAGGAGACCTTATCAGCGAAATCATTGCGAATTGCAATTAGTATAATTCTCTCTCGTTTTTGGGGAACTTGATACATTACGGCCTTCAAGACCCTTGGTTCTACGAGAGTATAACCCAACTCTTTAATTGCATTGCGAATGATTTCTAAAGTTTTGCCGCCGTCATGTGATTGTAAACCTTTGACATTTTCACAAAGAAAAACTTTCGGTCTGATTTCTTTTACGGCTCTTGCCAATTCAAAGAAAAGTGTTCCTCTTGTATCATTAAGACCACCTTTTTTACCAGCATAAGAAAATGCTTGACAAGGGAATCCACCTGATAATAAATCAATTTTGTCACGCAGGGGAGTAAAGTCTACATTATGTATGTCTCCTTCATACACATTCCAATTTGGTTTGTTAACTCGGAGTGTATTACATGCCTGCTCATCAAATTCATTTAATAACACATGATGAAAGCCAGCCATATCTAAACCTAAAGCCAAGCCACCAGCACCTGCAAATAACTCTACTGAAGTATAAACTCGGTTGGGTCTTGATTTAAATTCCTCATACCATTCGCCATTATTCATATCCCTTATCGCATCTATCTGCATTAGGTCTTGCGACATAAAGCCTACTCGACCTTTTTCGTCTTTTTGCAAAGGATAAACGCCACTATCGCCCCATTTTTGAACAGTAGCGACAGAAGTCCCTAAAATATCGGCTAATGTGTTTATAGAATAAAACGTAGACTCCATTGTTTTAAATTCCTCCATTATCCGATATCTCTTGAGCAATTTCTTCAACTTTTTGTTGAATTAATTGGCTTCCATCAATGCCCTCTTCTTCAACGACCTCACCAAAAGCTTTTGAAAGTCTATGATAAAAGTTCGTATCACCTGTGAGGTGCGCCCAAAAATCAGAACCGCAATAAACTGGGAAATATGCATCAATTGCCTTATAATTTCCGGATAATTCGCTTCTGTCTCCATACAAAACACCTACAATCATATCATCAGTTTGGATGCCCATACGGTCTAAGCGAGATTTATTCTGAAGATACTTGAAATGTCCAAGAATAGTCGCTATATCGTCTTTATTTATTGTCTGTGGCCCGGCCTTGCATTGACAATACTTTTTTCTTCCATCTAACGCGTCAACAAATTCAATATCTATTCCTGTAATTCCAGATGCATTTCCAATAACCTCTTTCAAATCACTAATAAATATTTGAATGTTTTGGCCAAAACTGGTATTAATGCTTGTTCCAAGCACTCGTGGATATACTAACGCTTTTGCAAGTGATAATGGTTCAGTATTGCCGCAAAGGAATGCAGCAAGATAATTGATTAAGAAAGGATTTATGTTGAAACTTTTTAAATTAAGTTTCTTCAAACCGGAAAGATGGTTTGGTATTATAATTTCTCTAAAATACTCTTTACCACTTGCGATTATTGAGAGTTTTTGACTTTCTGTCATCATGTTCTTTAAAAATCAAAACTCCCCAATAGTCCCTGCGAGCCGACCAAAGCCCTAAACCATTAAGGAGTTTGTTGTTATCGTTAATACAAGGTCTTTTTGCAGGTAAAAATGAGCAATTAAACCCAATCCCATACTGCAAAGGTACTGTTTTTTCCTCATAATTTGCCCCTTGTGGATAACTTTTTGCCTAAATCTGAAAAATTGGGGCACACTATTTCGTTAAACGCTAAACTTTAACCTTTGACCTCAGCCTTGCGGCTGACATAATGCACCCCACAGTTAATGCCGCCTTAATTTGAGCCGTCTGCGATGGTGGTGAATGTTAAAAAGTGTGAAGGGGCGCTGCGTGTTAAAATCGTTCGGGCGAAATGGTGCCGTTTTCGGCCTCTCGGCCTTGTGGTGGCCGTGTGTTTAACATTTTAACTTAATTTGGGGGTGAATTAAGAATTAACATTTCGGCATGGGCGTCGAAGTGCGTTTACAGGCAGGGTGTTATGATTTTTTAAACTGCCTGGTTTTGGTCGGTTGGCGAAATGGCAGTAATTTTGCAGGCGAAAACGAAAGGAAAAGCATTAGAAGAAGTTTTGGCGCAAGCGTGCGCCAGCATGCCGAAACTCGGCAGAGGGCGTGTCCCGATGGATGTCGCGACACCATGAGCCCTCCAGAAGTAGAACTTATTTTGACATTTTGATGAAGAAAGCATTGTTCACACTTGTGACGCTTGCAGGGCTGCTGGTCTTCACTTCGGCTCGCTATGATGAGCCTGCCGATAGCCGCGTGGGTCACCACGCCCCGCAGTTGCAGATGACGAATGCCCACGGCACCATGTCGCTGCAGCAGTACCGAGGACAGCAGTATGTGATTCTCACTTTCTGGACATCGTCGGAGCCCGAATCCCGTATCGCCAATATGCGCTACGACCGGGCGGCGAGCAGAAGTGAACGTGTGGCCCACATGTCGGTCAACCTCGACCGCAGCGAGCAACTCATGGAGCAACTCGTGAAAGTGGACCGTTTGAGCAAGTTGTCGCAGTTCCACTGCGCCGACGATAGCCGCGACCAAATGGTGGCTAAGTGGCGTCTTGACGAGCAAGGACCGATGAGTTTTCTCATCGACCTCGAGGGCAACATCGTTGCCGTGAATCCCACCGTCGAGCAGTTGGAACACATTTAATTTTGGAAGGTTACACGCCACATGGTTGGAGCGTGTATTGAGTAAATGAAAATCCCGTCCTTGGCACTTGGCCGAGGGCGGGATTTGTTATTTAAGAGAGTAATGCGTTTCGGTAATGTTGCTTATCGCACGCGTAGCACCTTTCCTGCTGCCACCTTGTTGCCGCGGATGCCGTTGAGTTTTTTCAGTTTTGCCACGGTGGTGCCGTTGCGCTGTGCAATCTTGCTCAGGTTGTCGCCTTTGCGCACCTTTGTGGTGGAGCGTGCCGTGCGGTTCTTGCTGCCGCCGTAGCGATAGTTGCTCTTGCTGCCGCTGCTGCGGTAACTGCTCTTGCTTGCGCGAGCGGCCATGTAGCGGTTGCTGGGGCGATAACTGCGCGACTGCGTGTAGTTGCTCTTAGTGAAGGTGTACTTGTCGGTGTGCGTGCAGCGGTTCTCGAAGTCGAAGATGGCCTCGGGGTTGATGGCGTAGCCCATGAAACGGGTCTCGAAGTGGAGGTGCGGTCCCGTGCTGCGTCCGGTGGAGCCGCTCAGTGCGATGGGCTGACCGGCCTTCACATACTGGTTGGGCTGGCACAAGAAGCGAGAGAGGTGACCATAGACGGTCTCCAGTCCGTTCTCGTGGCGCACGATGACGTAGAATCCAAATCCTCCGCGCTCATACTTGGTGAGGCGCACGCGTCCGCTGAATGCGGCGCGCACGGTGTCGCCCATGGGGCAACGCAGGTCCACGCCCTTGTGGTTGCGACCGAAGGCGGGACGATAGCCGTAGTGCGAGGTCACGAAGTTGCCCTTGAGAGGCATGACATAGCCGCGCACGTCGATGGTCTTGGTGGCGGGGACATCACTGTCCTTGAAGGGGTTCACCAATCCGCTTTCCCAGCCCTCGGCATAGATGTCGGGTTCCGGCTCCACCTCCTCATAGAGGTCGGCGGCATAGCGTTGTGTCTCCTCAAGACGAATTTGATCTTGGATGCGGTTCTGCTTAGCCAGCAGATTGGAGTGCATCTTGTTGTAGTTCTTAACCGACTGCAGGTTTTGTGCAGTGGCGCCCAGCGTCATCGCTGCGACGAGGCCAGCGCCAAGAATATATTTTGCTATACTCATGCTTTAGGAATCAAAAATTAAAGAAGATCGAAGAAAAATAGCGCTGCTGCCCACGAGCGTTTCACGCCGCTTGCGCTGCTGGTCTTGTTGCCGCTGGCATTGCGGATGCTGCCATCGCTGTCCACGCTGCCAATCTTGTTGCCACTGCTGTTGCGCACGGTGCCGTCGCTGTCGACCTTGCCCATGCGGCTGCCGCTGGCGTTGCGGATGGTGCCATCGCTCTCGATGCAACCAATTTTGTTGCCACTGCTGTTGC
>CACWKM010000031.1 GCA_902761475.1 uncultured Bacteroidales bacterium | reverse complement strand
CGCGTCACTTGGGGTGCCAACTGTGAGGAGTTCAACGGCACGCCCGTTGAAGGTGGTTTGTCGGAAGACCTGAGTGCTGGCACATTTAATGGTCCGGTTCTTCTGATTGATCCCGAGAAGAAGTCCTTCACCTACTACTATGATGTGAACAATCAGGTTGAATCGGATGGAAAAATGGAAGTTATCGTGAAATGGGTGCTTAGCGATCCTCTTGATGGTATTCCTTTCGACGAGGAGCACTTCCCCGATGCAAACTTCCGCCGCGCTTTGGCAAGCGAATTCCCCGATGAGACCGCCGACCTGTTCTGGACTTATGCTGAACTTGCTACGGTTAGCGAAATTGACTGTATGAATAAGTCGATTGTCTCTATGAAGGGTATAGAGTATTTCACTGAACTCACTAATTTGAGATGTTACAATAACGCCCTGGGTCAAGATGACCAACCGCTTGATTTGAGCAGCAATGTTGCGTTGCAGAGTTTGGTTGGCTGGAATAATTATGACTTGAAGCAAATCATCCTTCCTGAAACTGAGAGTTTAACAACGATTCATGTCAGTGAGTGCGCATTGACTTCAATTGATGTCACAAAGAATCCTAATCTGGAGTCTTTGAAGTGCACTAATAATGAATTGACCTGGCTTGATTTGACGCAGAATCCCGCTTTGCGTACGTTGTTGTGCCGAGGTAATCATCTGACCTCGCTCGACTTGTCGCAGAACACGGAATTGAAGAGCTATCAAGGTGGTGGTCAGACTGTAGACTTGGGTGTGTGCGATGGTTATGATAACAATGGCATGGATTACTTCTTCTATGGTCTTCAGGAAACTTATTCGGGTCGATTTACGTCGTTGCCCGAAGAAATCCATAAATTGGAGGTCGGAGCGACTGAGTCTTTTATTGAATTCAGTTTGAACCGCGTAACTTGGGGCGATGGTTGCGAAGTGATTGAACACAAGGGAGGCAACGGTAATGGCGCACCTCGCCGTATTGTAGCCGAGTATAATGAAGATGATTGTCCAATTCTGCATCTCACTGCTCCCGATGCGCAAAAATTCACATATGACTATGACGTGAATAGTCCCAATAATTTGAGTGCGATGGACGTCTCTGTGAATTATACTAAGCCTATTATTACGGCAATTGATACTGTGACGGCTGATGCTAATGTTGTGAGCGTGCGTTACATCAACGTGAGCGGCGTGAGCAGCAACAAGCCTTGGGATGGCGTCAACATCGTGGTTACCACTAAGGCCGATGGTACTCAGTCGGTGACCAAGGTGCTTCGTTAAGCGTTTTAAGATTTAATAAACGTTCATCTGTTTGGAGGGCGTGCCAGCATGTTGGCACGCCCTCTTTTGCTGCCCGCACCCCTCGTCGCTGCGAAATGGCGTGCAATGAGGGTGTTATCGCGGACGCCACATGTGGAGGTGGTGTGGTGTTCCTCGCCGAGGAACGATATCGATGGTTGCGGCGTTCCCCACCATTCGTTCGCCTTTCCCAAGAAAGGCTCGCATCATGGCGGGGTTTTCACCATGGTTATCGCCTCCGCGATTAGGCGCGAAATCGATGGCAATGAGAGTGTTATCGCGGATGCCACATGTGGCGTCCCTACACTGAGGCGCACATCACCAGCCGAAAACTGTAGGGACGTGCCGTGGCACGTCCGGAACCGCATGTCGCTGCGAAATGGCAGGCAATGAAGGCGTTATCACTGACGCCACATGAGGCGTCCCTACACTGAGGTGCTGTTATTGCTGGATGAGGTGGACGTCGCACTGCGGGAAGGCGATGGTGATGCCTGCGGCGCGGAGTGCCTCGTAGACGACTTCCTTGGCGCGGTCCACAAAGCCAATTCTCTCGGCAACCAGCACATACTGCTTCACGGCAATTTGTATGGCGCTGTCTGTCATGTCCTTGACCACCACATTGACGCCATATTTGGGGTCGATGATTTCGCGGCTGTACTGGTCTTTGGTACTGATTTGCCGCATCGCCTCGACCAACACCTCGCGCACGTGCTTCACGTCGGTGCCATAGGCCACGCCCACGTTGATTGTCGTCAGTTCGTAGGAGTTGTTGCGCGTGAGGTTGTTGAAGTTCTTGCCAAAGAGCGACGAGTTGAGGAACGACATCTCTGTGCCTTCGATGGTCTCGGCCTGCACGCACTGGTAGTTGATGGAGGTGACGCGTCCGCGCACCCCGTCGCACTCTATCCAGTCACCCACGCGCAGACGTCCGCCCATCAACTGAATGCCATAGATGAAATTGTTGATGGTGTCCTTGAGGGCAAGACCGATACCTGCCGACAAGCCGCCGAGCACCAATCCCAACGAACCTGTGGGAATCTTCCACACATAGACGACCACGACGGCAAACACCAGCCAAATGAGTGCGCTGATGATGCTGTTGCCCAGAGAGAGGTTGATTTCGTTGTCGCGGATGGTGGTGCGGTTGTGCTTGCTCATGAACGCCGCATAGCGGCCATATCGCCAAATGGCGTGGATGGCCTTGCTGAGGTAGCGCAGAGCGAAGAACAATATCAGCAAGTAGATGATGCTCCTCACCGAGATTGTCAGCGTGGCAAATCCACTCTTGTCAAACATTTGCACAAAGGGATTGAAGTAGCACTTCACAAAGAGGTCGTCGAAGTCAAAAATCCCCAGTGACAAGCGCACGCACAGGGGCAGCGAGAGCAACAGAGCCGTGGGGATGATGACCTGCTTGATGAGGTCGTAGAGCCATGTGGCGCCAAACAGCAGCGACTCACGATCCTCGCCCGAGACATAGGTGATGCTATTGCGCAGGGCATCCACGCGCTTGTTCAGCCATCGTTCCTTGTAGCGGCTCAGCAAGTCCGAAACACAGAGAATGGTGAGCAAAACCGCCAACTGGAAATACCACCAGACAAGAATGAGCAAAGCCACAAAGGTATAACCCATGAACGCAAAAACAAAGGCGACGAGATAGATGGCCAGTGACACCCAGCCCAGGGTGCTGTCGATAGACGTGGCTTTTCCTTTGGACTTGATACAGTAGTACAACTGTCGCAGGACAATCAGGAACAGGATAGGTGGAAACAAAAGGTTCATCAGCTTGTCTGGAACAAAGGTGATGCGACAGATAATGATTGTCAGCGCGATCAAGATGGTGGGGGAGTAGAGCTTAAAACCTTGCTTGATTTGGTCGGTTTTCACCCTGAGCAGCAACGACCCCGAAATGGCGATGAGCAGCCACAGGAAGGTGTTGATGTGCCTGACTCCTAGTTGGAAATACTCGTCACCGCCCCAGAGGGATCCCAACACCAAAAAATACAAAATAGTTCCCACCAGTATCGAGAACAACTGCAACTTCTTTTTGGGAATGAAGTGTTTAGGCTTGGCAAAACGGCCAATGAGCCACAGAATGGTATAGGTGACTATCCAGAAGGCGAGCAAGAATATCAGTTCAATGGTGCAGCCAATCACCAGCATGGCATTCTCGGCCTTGCTGGAAATCTTCTTCGTGGGGTCATCATTTTTGTCGGTCGAGGTTCCTGATTTCTCGAGAGAGGTTATCAACTCTTCAAAATCATATTGTCCGCTCAGGTCGACCTTCGTTTTGTTCCAGTAGTGGGAGGGATTTGCCAAGATGTCCATGAAGGGTGTTTGTCCCTCGGCAAACACATATCTCTCAAGTCCTTGATAGCAGTTGGCGGCATAATCGTAGGCTTCCCTCATGCGCCAGTAGGCCTCTTGATAGTGCGCGCTGTCGGCCATCACGGTGGCCCGATTGTTGGCGTGCATCTTCAGGAGTTCCGAGGCATAGTGGATGCAGGAGTCGCGATAGGCCTCGCCCTCCTTGTCCAGCGTGAAGGGCGTGGAGACGCTGTCCTTGCTGGCCAGGTCGATGACTTTCTTTTCCAGCGGGGTGACCTCGCTCGACATGTGCACGTCTATCGAGTCGTTGCGATAGAGCAGGCTGTCGGGCAGAATCTCGGCCTCAATCTCCGGCATCACGGGCGTGAGCCTGCGCAGTGCTTCGATGAGTCGGGCATAGCGCTCGATTTCAATGTTCAGGCTCGCAATGGTGTGGTCAAACGGGCGGCGGTCCTTGTTGAAGTTCTCGTAGTCGTCGGTGACTTTTTTCAAGGCGAAGGCCAAGTCGAAAGTCATGTCCTGATTTTGCGTGTAAAGCAAGATGGAGAGTTCGTTGGACTTCTTGATGACATCGACCAGGCGTTGGTGCTGCTGCACATAGTCTTCGTCGAATCGCTGTTGTGTCTCGGCGCGCTGGCTGAGAGCCGTTTGCAGTTCGTTGCGAAGTTCCTGGAGCATGTTGGTCATGGGGCGTCCGCTCACGATGGCCATGAGCGGGAAGTAAATCACGCACAGGGCAAAGACGGTTGTCAAGACTTTCTTTCTCATTGCTTCTTCAAAGTGGAGTGTTCAACTCATGTGGCCATGTGGAGTCACATTTCGCCGTGGTCGATGAAACTGTAGTATTTTGTCCCTCGGCACACGATGATGTGGTCGAGCAATGTCACGCCCATAGTGGCGCATGCCGCTGCGATGCGCTTGGTGATGTTGCGGTCCTCGTTGCTGGGCGTGGCATTGTCGCTGGGGTGGTTGTGCGCCAGGATGATGGCGTCGGCCAGATGCTCGATGGCGGGCTTGAGCACCATTCTGGCATCGACCACTGTCATGCTCACCGTGCCGCTGCTCACCCGCTCGTGGTGAATGACCTCGCGGGCGCGGTTGAGCAGCACCACATGAAATTCCTCGTGCGAGAGGTGCTCCATGATGGGGCGCAGGTAGTTGTAGGCCTCGGCGCTGGTGGTCACGCGGTAACGGGCGTCGAATTGCTCCACTTGGTAGCGTCGTGCCAGTTCCAGGGCGGCAAGGATTTCGATGGCCTTGACCTCGCCGATGCCGCGGTAGCCGTTCATCAGGTCTTTGACCGAGCGCCTCGCCAGATTGTAGAGTTTGCCTTGGTGGTCGTGAAGCATGCGCTGGCACAGTTCCACCACGCTCTCGCCCGGACTGCCGCTGCCCAGGATGATGGCTAGCAGTTCGGCGGTGGTGAGCGCGGCAAAGCCCTTGGCCTTGGCCTTCTCGCGTGGGCGCTCGTCGAGGCTGGTGGTCAGTTTGAGCGGTCGCGAGGCGGCGAGGATGTCGTCGTGTGGAGCCATGGCGATGGGAGAGCGTTAGAATGGCACTTTTTCTTCGTTCTCGTCGGGCGCGAGGAAACTGGCGTTGCCCGCCGGCACGGTGCCCATGCTGAATCCGCCCTGCGAGGGAGGCATCGTGGTGGCGCTGTTCATCTTCGAGGCCACGATGCCCTGGCTCTCGCTGATGTCGCTTTCTTCCCAGTTCTCGAAGCGCGCATACTTGTGTACGAATCGCATTTTAATGTCGCCCACGGCACCGCTGCGGTGCTTGGCGATGATGAACTCGGCGAGTCCGCGAATGTCGTTTCCCTCGGCGTCCTCGCTGCTATGGGTGTAGTATTCTGGACGGTGGATGAAGCACACGATGTCGGCGTCTTGCTCGATGGCGCCGCTCTCGCGCAGGTCGCTCAACTGCGGGCGTTTGCCCTTGTTCTCGACGCCACGCGTCTCCACGCCGCGGTTGAGTTGCGAGAGCGCGATGATGGGGATGTCGAGTTCCTTGGCGAGTCCCTTGAGCGAGCGCGAGATGTTGCTCACTTCTTGCTCGCGGTTGCCATACTTCGTTCCCGAGGCGTTCATGAGTTGCAGGTAGTCGATGATGATGAGTTTGATGCCTCGCTCGCTCGCCAGTCGTCGCGCTTTGGTTTGCAACTCGAAAATCGAGAGCGAGGGCGTGTCGTCGACGTAGAGTGGGGCGGAGTAGAGGCGCTTGGTGCGCGTCATCAGGTTTTCCCACTCAGGCTGCGAGAGTTGTCCGCTCTTGATTTTCTCGCCCTCGAGCGAGCACACGTTGCTGATGAGACGGTTCACGAGTTGGAGGTTGGACATCTCGAGCGAGAAGATGGCGACGGGTGTGTTCAGGTCCACGGCCATGTTTTTTGCCATGGAGAGCACGAGTGCGGTCTTACCCATAGCGGGTCGCGCCGCGATGATGATGAGGTCGCTGTTTTGCCATCCGCCGGTGATTTTGTCCAGGGCGTAGTAGCCGGTCTGCAGTCCGCTCAGTCCGCTCTCGTTGTTGGCGGCGTCTTGAATCTTCTTGATGGCCTCGCTGATGATGGGGTCGATTTGCACCACATCGCGCTTGAGGGTGCTCTTGGAGATTTCGAACAGTGTGCCCTCGGCCTCCTGCATGAGGTCGTACACGTCGAGCGTCTCGTCGAAGGCTTTGGTTTGCACCATGCTGCTGAAGGCGATGAGTTGTCGGCTGATGTACTTCTGCAAGATGATGCGTGCGTGGAACTCGATGTTTGCTGCGCTCGACACCCTGCCGGTGAGTTCGCTGATGCGCACCGGCCCTCCCACCTCGGCGAGCGTGCCGTTGGCGCGCAGTTGCTCGGTCACGGTGAGCATGTCGATGGGGCGCTGCATGCTGCCCAGCGTCTGGATGGCCTCATAAATCTTTTGGTGCGAGGGGTCGTAGAACGCTTGCGGCTTGAGCAGGTCGCTCACCGCCGAGTAAGCATCTTTTTCGAGCATGAGCGCTCCCAGCACGGCCTCCTCCATGGGCAGGTCCTGAGGTTGCAGTTTGCCCATTTCGCTCACGATTTCGGACTCGTGCTGCGGGCGGGTGCGTCCCGGCCGGTTGGCGTTATTTTGATTCTGGTTTGGCATGATTGATGTCTGATGATTTTTTTGCAAAGTGTTGCAAAGTTAGCGCAAATGTGTGAGATGAGCAACCCTTGCTTGCAGGTAGTTATCCACAGAATATTAACAAGCGACGCACTCGCTGTGAGGTTTGTGCGTCGCTTGTTGCGATGTGTTGTGTCGTTGCGGCTGTACGTTATGTCGCCGTGTGGTGTGCTTGATTAGCGCACGCGTCCCACGTAACTGCCGTCGCGGGTATCCACCTCGATGACTTCGCCCTCGTTGATGAACAGGGGCACGCGCACTGTTGCTCCGGTCTCCACGGTGGCGGGCTTGAGCGTGTTGGTGGCGGTGTCACCCTTGATGCCGGGCTCGGTATAGGTGATAGTGAGTTGCGTCTTGATGGGCATCTCGGCGAAGAGGATGGTTTCGGTCGAGGCATCGCTCACCACTTCCACCACGTCGCTCTCCTTCATGAAGTCGGCGCCGGTGATGAGTGCCTTGGAGATGGGAATTTGCTCGTAGGTCTCCTGGTTCATGAAGATGGCATCCTCGCCGTCCATGTAGAGGAACTGGTAGGGGCGGCGCTCCACGCGCACATCCTCGAGTTTCTCGCCAATGTTGAAGCGGCGCTCCAGCACGCGGCCGTCGACCACGTTTTTCAACTTGGTGCGCATGAAGGTGTTGCCCTTGCCGGGTTTCACGTGAAGAAACTCGATGCAGAAGTACAGGTCGCCGTCGAGGCGGATGCAGGTGCCGTTCTTAATGTCTTGAGCGTTAATCATAATGATTGCTTAAAGTCTGTTATAAATAAATGATTGATTTTTTTGTTTCAAGTTACAAAATTACGTCAACTCGGCTGAAATTCAAAATGAAATCAAAAAAAAATGCCTCACCCCCGCCGCCAAACTTTCTCATGTGCTTTTTTCGTGGGGGATTTGTGCGATTTTTTAATAAAAATGAGGTGGGTTGTGGCAAAAAGTGCGGTGGGGTGGAAAAAAATCACTAACTTAGCAACGAAATCAAAAAAATCTACATTCTAAACACGTTGAAAAACGCTATGAACACATCATTTGTATTTCTTGCCGAGGGCTTTGAGGAAATCGAGGCCTTGTCGGTGGTAGACATCTTGCGTCGCGCGTCGATGCCCGTGGTCACGGTGTCGATAGGTCCGTCGCTTGAGGTGAAGGGCGCCCATGGTGTGACGGTAGTCGCCGACACCCTGTTCAACGAGGCGCAATATGCGTCGGCCCAGTGGCTCATCTTGCCCGGCGGCATGCCCGGTGCCACCAATCTTGCCGCGCACCAAGTGCTCAACGAGATGCTTGTGGAGCAGAACAAGCGTGGCGGCGGCGTGGCAGCCATCTGTGCTTCGCCGGCCGTGGTGCTTGGCCCGCTGGGGTTGCTCAGCGGCCGCGATGCCGTGTGCTATCCTGGCATGGAACGTCTGGTGAGCGGCGTGCGCTGGGGCGTGAAGCCTGTGGCTGTGGACGACAACATCGTCACTGGCAACGGCCCGAGTGCCGCGAGCACCTTCGCGCTGACCATCGTGGCGCAGACGCTGGGACGCGAGGCCTCGCTCGAAGTGGCCGAGGGGATGCTCATCTATCCCACCGCGTGACGCCGCCCGACGATTGATATTGAGGGCTTATCCAGACATGCTGCGGCATGTCCCTATCATGGCAAACAATGGCGCGCCTCTTCACGAAAGTGAGGGGGCGCGCCACGTTAGTTCGCGGTGCGGTGGGCTATGGCTTGAAGAAGTAGGCCACCTGCACGCTCCAGCAGCGGTTCTTGGCGATGTTCTCGTCGAGAATCTGGGTGCGCAGTGTCTCGCCCACGCTGAAACTGTAACTTGCGCTCACTTGCCACTGGTTGAAGAGTTCGGCTCCCACGCCCACTTGCAGCAGTACGCTCACCGTCTTGTATTGGTTCACGTCGCGCAGGTTCTTGCCCACGAGGAAGGAGAAGGTGGGTCCCGCATAAATCATGGGCTTGATGGTGTTTTCCACGCCTCGCAGATTGCGGTATTTGAACTTGAGGTGCACGGGCACGTCGATGGCGTGCATGCGGCACATCTCGTTGCCCAATCCCTGCGACGCCCACGCCTTGTAGTCGCCCAGGTGCAGTTTGCCCGAGCGTTGCGAGTAGAGCAGTCCGGCCTCGGCGGCGAAGCCCACGCCGGGAATGTTCAGTTCGCCCATGATGCCGCCTTTTGGTGCGTAACCGCGGTCCACGGTCATGATGTCGCTTTGCTTGAAGTGGATGGAGTTCATGTTCACGCCGGCCATCACGCCCCATCGCGTGGTGGTCTGTGCGCTGGCACGCAGGCCGCACAGGGTGCAGCACAGCGCCAGTAGGAGTGCAATATGTTTCATTGTTGTCATTGTCGCAAGAGAATTTGCGGGTGCAAAACTACCCATAATTATTGGGTTGACCAAGCATTTCACGTTTTTTAGCGCAGGGTTTTAGAAGATGTAGCCCACGCCAATGTTCCAGAAACGGTCGGTTCCGTCGGTCACATGGCTGTCGCGGTCATACCATGCCTGTTTCACCGACTTGCTCATGCCCAGGCCATAAGCGAGACTCACCTGCACGTGTTTCACGATTTCTATGCCCACGCCAAAGTGCCATGCCGTGGTGAAACTGGCGAATTGGTTGTTCCACTTGTCCCACTTGTCGCTGATGAGGAAGGAGAACTCGGGCCCGGTGAACACGTAGGGCGAGACGATGCTTCCCCTTAACAGCGAGAACTTGGCATAGACGGGAAGCGTGAGGAGGTCGCGGCGCAGGTAGCCACTGGCGGTGTTGTCGAGTTCCACGCTGCGGTGGTTGTAGAGCAAGGCAGCCTCTACCGAGAGCCCGGTGACGGGAATGCCCACCTCCAGCGACACGCCCACGTTGAAGCCGATGCGGTTGTTGAACTCGTCGCGCACATCGCCCCAGTCGCGAAACTTGATGTTGTTTAGCGTTAATCCGCCGCGCACGCCAAAGTGAATCTGGGCGGTTGCAGTGGCGCACGACAATGCCGCGGCCACAACTATCATGATGGTAATGATTCGTTTCATGCTGCAAATTTAAACAAAATCTCCTAATTGTAAAGCAATTATTAAGGGTTTGTTGCCGATAATGTCGCGGTTTTGTTCAAAAAGTGTGGGGGTGGGGTTGTGGCTGCGAGGTTTGTTTGCTATCTTTGTGGCAATGAATTGACAAATCAACTTTTTTAAGGATATGTTACGCAAACGCTCTTATATCGCCATCGTTATTGCCGCCGTGATAGGCGTGCTGGCGCTGCTGCTGTCTCGTCGTGCGCCCGTCTACCAGATGTCGATGGGCATGGTGTGGACCACGGAATACCACATCACCTATGAGTCGTCGGAGAATTTGAACGACAGCATTGTTGCGGTGTTCAATCGCATTGACAAAAGCGCCTCGGTGTTCAACGACCGCTCGCTCATCTCGGGCATCAACGATGGCCGCACCGACAGCGTGGACGATATCATCGAACGCATTTACACCGCCGCCACCCAAGTCTACAAGGGTAGCGAGGGCCTCTACGACCCCACTGTGATGCCGCTGGTGCGGATATGGGGCTTTGGCAAGGACATCACGCGTCCGCCCACGCGCGCGTTCATCGACAGTATGCTTCAGGTGGTGGGCTTGGACAAGACTCGCATCGTGAATCATCGCATGGTGCGCGACAATCCCGGCACGAAGTTTGACTTCAGTTCCATCGCCAAAGGCCTTGCCTGCGACATGGTGGCCGAGGCGCTGCGTCGCAACGGCGTGACGAACTATATGGTGGAGATAGGCGGCGAGGTGGTGAGCGCTGGCGTGAACAAGGTCGGCAAGCCGTGGCACGTGAGCGTGGACGCGCCCATTGAGAGCGACCCCGCCGGCGATAGCGTGAACCATACGCCGGTGCTGGTGCTCGATGGCACCGACGTGGCGATAGCCACCAGCGGCAATTATCGTCGCTACAAGGCCTTGGGTCCCGATAAGCGTGTGGGCCACATTGTGAATGCCGTCACAGGCAATGCCGAGCCCACCGATGTGCTCAGCGCCACCGTCATCGCCTCGTCGTGTGTGGTGGCCGACGCGTGGAGCACGGCGTGCGTGGCCATGGGCGCCGAGATGACCAAGGGCATCATGGAACGATGCGACACGCTGGGCGTGATGCTCATCACGGGCGATGCCGAGGGCGGTTTCAAGGTGTGGAGCAACAAGCGCTTTGCCGGCGCCGTGGTGGGCATGCCATAAAGCCCGGTGTGCCATAGCGCGTGCGATTGGTAGAGATGCAAAAAGAGGATGTGCCAAGTTTTCTGGCGCATCCTCTTTGCGATTTCATTATGCCGCCAGTGTGGCGGGCTGTTAGTCGATTTCCTTCTGGCTGCGTGAGCGCCGTTCTTTCTTTGTGGTGGCGCTACTGGTGTCCTTTTCCTCTTTGAGGTCTATCTCGTTGCGGTTGTGGTCCACCACGCGATATTGCAGCAGTGCGAGTGACTGGTCGGCCTCGATGCGGAAACTGCGTCCATACTTGAACCACCAGCGTCGGTATTCGCTCACAAAGCCCTTCTTGAGGTAAGCATCGACAAATGGATGGACATACATAATAAATTGCTTCACCTGTAGCGTGTCGACAAGGTATTCAATCTTGTCGCGCAGGGTGTCGGTGAAAAGCAGCGAGGGCTGCACAGTGCCCTTACCTCCACATGAAGGGCAGGTCTCGGTGGTGACGATGTCGAGTGCAGGACGCACGCGCTGGCGCGTGACTTGCATGAGTCCGAATTTGCTCAGTGGCAAGATGTTGTGCCTTGCGCGGTCATTCTTCATGAGTTCGCGCATGTGGTCGTAGAGTGCCTGTCGGTGCTCGGCCTTTGCCATGTCGATGAAGTCGATGACAATGATGCCTCCAATGTCGCGCAGGCGCAGTTGTCGCACAATCTCGTCGGCCGCCAGCATGTTCACGTTCAGTGCGTTACTCTCCTGGTCGGGCGAGTTCTTGGTCCTGTTTCCCGAGTTCACGTCAATTACGTGGAGCGCCTCGGTGCTTTCGATGATTATGTATGCACCCGACTTGAATGACACGGTCTTGCCGAACGACGACTTGATTTGTCGCGTGATGCCGAACTTGTCGAAGATGGGCACCTCGTCGGTGTAGAGTTTCACTGTGTCACTGCGATCGGGGGCTATGAGGCTCACATAGTTGTGAATCTGCTCGAAGGTGTCGGCACTGTTGACATGGATGCTCTCCATGTCGGTGTTGAAGATGTCGCGAATCTCGGCCACTGCTCGGCTCTCTTCCTCATAGAGCAGAGCCGGCGCGGTGCTGTATTGCACCTTGGCGAGTGCATCTTCCCAGCATTTAATCAGAACTTTGAGTTCTGTGTTGAGTTCGGCGGCGCGCTTACCTTCGGCTGAGGTTCGCACTATCACGCCAAAGTTCTTGGGCTTGATGCTCTGTATGAGTTTCCTGAGCCTCATTCTCTCGGCGGGGTCGGTGATTTTTTGCGACACCGAAATCTTGTCGCTCAGCGGTGTGAGCACCAGGAATCGTCCTGTGAAAGTGATTTCGGTGGTCAGTCGCGGCCCTTTGGTCGAGATTGGTTCTTTGGCGATTTGCACCATCAACTCTTGCCCCTGCTCGAGCACGTCGCTCACTGTGCCGTGCTTGGCGATGTCGGGCTCTGGGGTGATGGTCGAAATGCTGGCCGGGCGTTTGCCCGGGTTCTCTCTTACCGACTTGATGAACTTCGAATAGGTGCTGAACTGTGAGCCTAAATCAAGGTAATGAAGAAATGCCTCTTTGCTGTATCCCACGTTGACAAACGCGGCATTGAGACCAGGCAGCAACTTCTTGACCTTGGCAAGGTAGAGGTTGCCCACGGCAAAGGACGCATCGCGCGATTCCTTTTGTAGCGACACCAGGCGTCCGTCCTCGAGCAGGGCAGTGGTGATGTCGGTGGGCGTGACGTCAACTACTAATTCGCTTCTCATCGCAGAAGGGGGGTGTGTATGTATCTCTCAATGTGTGATGTGTGGTGACGGCCGTCGTGTGTGTGGCCATCCAGGCTTGTCGACGGGGGCACGCATGGTGCCCTCTCGCGGGTCGTGATGTGACAGGGTCGCTATCTCAAAAAAACGCGAACACTCGATGATGCATCGCTGCAAGCGTCGGTGCTTGGTGATGTTGCGCCCGCCCCCTCTACGGAGGCGGGCGCACGATTACTCACCGTTTTTTTCTTAACTCACGCAAACAAGAAAATTACTTCTTGTTTTTGTGGCGATTCTTCCTAAGTCTTTTTTTGCGCTTGTGCGTTGCCATCTTGTGGCCTTTTCTCTTCTTTCCGCTTGGCATCTCTGCTTAGTGTTTTGTGATTAGTAAATAAAATGTCGATATCTTGTGCGGTCACTATCGTTGTCCCCATGGGGACGTGACTGTGCGTTAACAGGCGGTGTGAATTACTTCACCTGCTCCATGAACACCTTAGCGGGCTTGAAAGCCGGGATTTTGTGCTCGGGGATGATGATGGTGGTGTTCTTGCTGATGTTGCGGGCTGTCTTCTGCGAGCGGGTCTTCACGATGAAGCTGCCAAATCCACGCAGATACACGTTCTCGCCAGCGGCGAGCGACTCCTTAACCGACTCCATGAATTTCTCGACGGTCTCAAGAACGGTGGCCTTGTCAATGCCAGTCGACTTAGCGATTTCGCTAACAATTTCTGCCTTTGTCATTTCGATAAAATTTTATTTGTAGATAGAAGTGTAAATGAATAAATATCTCAAAAGTAAATGCGATGCGAAACACCCGAAAACGCACCCATTCGAGTACCCCCTCGGAGTTTTGCGGTGCAAATATCGCACTTTTTTTTGAATTAAACGCTATGTTTCAGCATTTTTTCTCTCTTTTCGCCAAAAAATGAGCAATTTTAGCCCCACTAACCAAAAAACACCCATTTTTTGTGATGCGCCAAAGCCATTCGCTCTGTGTGGCCGTTTTGCTCAGTGAATGAGTCGCCC
>CACWKM010000030.1 GCA_902761475.1 uncultured Bacteroidales bacterium | reverse complement strand
ATGCCGGATATGCCTACGAGAGCAACGGCAGCGTCTATTTCGACGTGGAGAAATATAACCGCGACCACCACTATGGCCGATTGAGCGGACGCAACCTCGACGACGTGAAGGATGCCAGCCGCGAACTCGACGGGGTGGGCGAGAAGCGCAACCAGGCCGACTTCGCCCTGTGGAAGAAGGCGCAGCCCGAGCACATCATGCGCTGGCCATCGCCCTGGGGCGACGGCTTCCCGGGTTGGCACTGCGAGTGCACCGCTATGGGACGCAAATACCTGGGTGCCCACTTCGACATCCACGGCGGAGGCATGGACCTCGTGTTCCCGCACCACGAGTGCGAAATCGCGCAGGCCGTCGCCAGCCAGGGCGACGACATGGTGCACTACTGGATGCACAACAACATGATTACCATCGGCGGTCAGAAGATGGGCAAGTCGCTGGGCAACTTCATCACGCTGGAGCAGTTCTTCACCGGCAATCATCCGTTGCTCAGCCAGCCCTATTCGCCCATGACCATCCGCTTCTTCATCTTGCAGGCGCACTACCGCGGCACGGTGGACTTCAGCGACGAGGCGTTGCAGTCCGCCAGCAAGGCGCTGGAGCGCATGATGGACGGCTGGCACCGCTTGCAGGCCCTCAAGGCCGCCCCGCAAGCCACCATCGCGCTCGACGACTATGCCACACGCTGCGCCGAGGCCATGAGCGACGACCTGAACACCCCGGTGGTCATCGCCACCTTGTTCGACGCTTGTCGCGTCATCAACCAGGTGAACGATGGCAAGGCCGCGCTCACCCAGGCGCAAATCGACGAGTTGCGTCAGGTGTTCACCACCTATCTGTTTGCCACGCTGGGCATGCGCGACGAGGCCGAGGACGGCAGTGTGGACCTCGGGCCTTATCGCCACGCCGTGGACCTGCTGCTGGAGTTGCGTCGCAAGGCCAAGGCCGACCGCGACTGGGCTACCAGCGACCTGATTCGCGACCGACTCACCGAGGCTGGATTTGACATCAAGGACACCAAGGACGGCGTGGAATGGAAGGTGCGCTAATTTCGGTCATCGTGCCGGCCTACAACGTGGAGGCCTATCTGGCACAGTGTCTCGATAGCCTGCTGGCGCAGACCTATCGCAACCTGGAAATCATCGTCGTGGACGACGGCTCCACCGATGGCACGGGTGCGCTGGCCGACGACTATGCCGTGGCCGACGACCGCGTGCGCGTCATCCACCAGCGCAACGGCGGCCTGAGCGCCGCGCGCAACGCCGCGCTCAACGTGATGACGGGCTCACTGGTGATGATGGTCGACAGCGACGACTATGTGGCCCCGAACTGCGTGGCCACACTGCTTCACACCCTCGAGAGCACGGAGAGCGACATCGCCATGGGGCAGTGGCACACCTTCAGTGGCCAGCCCCCCGTGGCCGTCACTGCCGGCAAGGGGCGCATCACCACGTTCACCGGCGAGGAGGCCATCGACGACGTGTTCTACCAGCGCACGCTCACCAACTCGGCCTGGGGACGCCTCATCCGCGCCTCGCTGCTGGGCAACGTGCGGTTCCCCGAGGGAATGCTCTATGAGGACATGGCCATCATCTACCGCCTGCTGCAGCCCGCACAACGGGTGGCCCACACCACCGCCGTCATCTACTACTACCGTCAGCGCCCCGACAGCATCTTGGGCCACTTCACGCCCAAGCGCGCCCACGTGCTCGACATCCTCACTTCGCTCGAGAGTCAGGTGGCTGCCGAGGCGCCTCAGCATCTGTCCGCCGTGCGCTCACGCCTGCTCAGTGCGTGCTTCAACATGGTGAAACTTGCTCCGCGACACCTCGAGGGCTACGACGCGCTCATGGACCGTTGCTGGCAGGGCATCGTCAGACTGCGCGACGACTGTTTCCGCGACCCGAACGTCAGGCTCAAGAACAAGGTGGCCATCATCGCCTCGCACATGGGCAAAAAAGCCTTCATGGCTCTTTTCGGTAGCAAAAAATAAGTTAAAAATGCGGCTTTTTTAATAAAAAACTCGTTTTTTTAAAAAAAAGATTTGCACAATTCATTTTAACGGCATATCTTTGCAGTGCAAAACAAAAGAAGTTTGAACTTAATACTAGAGATTTGTATTAAGTAATCAATAAAGGACATTTGGGTTTAGTTAAAAGTTTTTAGGCTTCAGAAAACACTGAAACGGGAACGGCTTGTGCGTGAGCATCGGCCGTTTTTTTTGTGCCCTCACCGACGCCATGTGTGCGGCGATGGCTATGGTGTTCCTCGCCGAGGAACGATATCGATGGCTGCTCCTTTCCCCACCATTCGTTCGCCTTTCTTGGGAAAGGCTCACATCATGGCGGGGTTTTCACAATGGTTATCGCCTTCGGCGATTAGGCGTGAAATCGCAGGTACTGAGCGCGTTATTACGGACATGCCGCGGCACGTCCGGAACCGCCCGTCGCTGCAAAACGATTGAATGTGAGGGTGGTATCGCAGACATGCCGCGGCACGTCCCTACATGCGGGCGGCGAAATCGGGCGCGGCATCGCTGCGATGTCGCTGGGAAGCCCGTTAGGGCTGGGCAGAATTTAGGCAGGGGTGGAGCGTAGCGCAACCCCTGTGAATGTCGCGACAAATCAAATTGTTAGCCCCGGTGGGGGCGTCAGATGTTTTTTCTGACGCCCCCACGGGGCTTGACGATTGTCGGTGGCGATTGTCACAGGGGTTCCGTTCGGCTGCGCCTCACTTCACCCCTGCCTAAATTCCATCGCCCCGATGGGGCTTGCGAAACGTTTGGGCGCGGCTTCGCGCACCGCGTGGCGTGCGTGCGTTGGGGGTGGCATCGGTGGTGTGATGGTGCGCCCGCCCCACCGAAAACGGTAACTCGCTGTGATTTAATGAAAATTTTTTTTCAAATGTTGTGTGAGAGAAAAAAATAATGTATATTTGCTGCAAACTAATAGATGAAAACGACCGTAATTTTGACCATTGAAATAACCTTTCAATATTTTTTTAATTAACTGATTTATTAACATTATCTTAAACAACGACGTATTTATGAAGAAGTTAACACTTTTCATGAGCCTTCTTCTCCTCGCGCTTGTGGGGATGAAGGCTAACGCTGCGTTCTATCTCTGCGGTGGATTCCAAGGTTGGGATCCGGGCAATGCAGTTGAAATGACTGACAATGGAGATGGATCGTTTACGTACAACTTTAATGTCACCAGTGAGCAGTTGCAATTTAAAATTTCCACAGTTAAAAACAGTGACTGGAATCAGTTTAACAGCGGCTGCTATGGTGATGGAGATTTCACTCTTAATGAGGAGAAGACTCTGAACAAGGGATGGACAGGCAATTGCAAACTTCCTGCTGCGGGCGAGTTGACGCTCACCATTTGGGATGTGAACAGCAGCACCTGTAAGGCCAAGGTCACTCCTAAGGGCGAGATTGTAGTCGAGACCATTGAGTCCATGGGTATCGTGGGCGTTGAAGCGCTCGGCCTGAGCTGGAGTGAAGACCTTGAGATGGCACTGCAAGCTGGTAGCGACCACGTCTGGGTTGCCACCAAAGAAGACGTGGAAATTGCTGCGGCTGGCAACTACGATTACAAGGCTCGTGCTAACCACAAATGGGGCTTCTATGAACTGCCTGATGATGGCACTAACTATCAGCTGAATATCGCAGAGGCTGGCACTTACGACATCGTATTCACTGCCGACACCGAGAACAACACGCTCACCGCTGAGGCTACCAAGCAAGGTGGTGTCGATCCTCAGCCTGTGGAAATCACCGCTGTTGACCTGATGGGTAGCAGCAACGGCTGGACTGAGCCTCTGGCATCGTTTGTGGCCGGGAACCCCAGCACTGGCTACTTGGAACTTAACGACGTTCAGTTCGCTGCCAACGACGAGTTCAAGATTCGCGTGAGTTACAGCGACCAAAGCGAAAAATGGTATGTGCCCGTGAGCGAGGGTAACTTCCTGGTGGACGAGAATCAGTTGGGCCAAGACCTCACGCTGACCAACGAGGGCGGCATGAACAACATGTACGTTGAGCGTAACGCTACGTTGAGTTTCAGCCTGGCTCCTGGCTTCGGCACGCTGGTTATCACTGGCGAGTTTGTGCAGCCTGAGCCCGCATTCACGCTGCACCACGGCCACGACGGCCAGAACGACTGGCAGACCGTTGAGTTTACTTATGAAGACGGTATCTTCACGGGCACTGTTGCTCTCGCCGATGACGAGGTCTTCTACTTCACTAATGAGGCTGGCGCATGGTTCCCCACTAATGAAAATCCGGGTTCTGTTTATGAACTCCACAGCGGCTGGTGCACCGAAATTCCTCTTGATGGCGCTGGTTGCCAATTCTTCAAGGTGGCCGAGACAAGCACCTTCACCTTCACTGTGCAACCCTTCAATGAAGAGTATCCTCAGTTCGACGTAGAGGGCTGGCCCTCACACGACCTCGAGATGTACCTCTATGGCAACATCGAAGGTGGTGGCTGGGAGAATGGCACTTTGATGGATGTGCTTGAGGCCAACTCTCACTGGATGAAGTACTTCACCGTGGAGGATGTGAACAATGGCAATGGCTACCTCAAGTTGGGTAAGGCCGCAACCTTCAGCGACGACACCGCTATTGGTGCTGTTGAGGATGCCGATAACTATGAGGTTATCGCCGAGAGCGCTGACGCTCTGCGCGCTCTGCAAATCCCGATGGTGGATGGTGGCAAGGCTATTGAGATTGCTGCTGGCTACTATGCTATGCACGTGTGGTACAATGCTGAGACTGGCGAAGGCCGCGTCCAGTTCGACCCGCAGAACGTGCCCATTGGCAAGGTTGAAATCCTTGTTCCCGACGATGGTCTTGTGATTGAGCAAGGTCAGACGCTGCAACTCGAGGCTGTTTACACGCCGCAATACACCACGAATGCAGACCTCACTATTAATTGGCTGTCGAGCGACCCGAGCATTGCTACCGTTGACGAGAATGGTTTGGTGACTGCTCTTGCCCCCGAGGCTAATGGCGCACCGCGTCGCGCTCCGAGCAAGAACGCCGACAACACCGTTACCATCACCGCTTCGATGGAAAACAACGATGGCTCTATCATCGATGGTACTATCGACATCACCGTGAGCGAGCCCACCGGCATCAACGACCTCGTTGTTGACGCTAACGTGGCAAGTGTGAAGTACATCAACGCAATGGGCCAGATGAGCGACCGTGCATTCGACGGCCTCAACATCATGGTGACCACTTACATTGATGGTACTACCAGCACTGTGAAGGTTGTGAAGTAATGAACCAATCTGCGATGAAGAGGACGGAAGAGGACGGAAGAGGATAATAGAGGACGGGAGGCAATTGCCTCCCGTCCTCGCCGTACTTTTGTACTCTTGTCCTCTTGTACTTTTGTACTTTAGCGCAAGCGCTGCGCTTGCGCTCGCTTATCGCTTGCGCTCGCGCTTTGTGCTTTTCGTTTTCTTGACTTGGCGGCGGGTGGTGTTTCCGCGCTTGCCGCGTTGTTGGCGTCGCGAGGCGTTGGCTCCCTCGTACTTGACTCGCTGCCTGTCGGTGCGGCTCATGCGCGCCATCACACCGGAGTTCTGCTCGGTGATGGGCTCGCGGTCGATGCGGTGGCTAAAGGGTGGGTTGTCCTCATTGACCAGGGCATAGTCGAGTTGTTTCTTGATGAGGTCGGCGCGTGCCACCTGAATGGTGACGGCATCGCCGAGTTGGTATTTGCGGCGACGGCGGCGACCCATCACGCAGTAGTTCTTCTCGTCGAACTCGTAGAAGTCGTCGTCGAGTTCGCGCAGGGGCACCATACCCTCGCAGTGCGTCTCATCGACCTCGACGTAGAGTCCCCACTCTGTGACGCCGCTCACATGTCCGGCGAACACGCCTCCGAGTCTCTCGGCCATGAATTCCACCTCTTTGTACTTGATAGATGCTCGCTCGGCCTGTGCTGCCAGTGCTTCCTGCGCGCTCACGTGGTCGCACTGCTCCTCGAGTTGTGCGAGGTTCACGCTGCGTGCGCCCTCGGCGGCATAGCGGTCGAGCAGGCGGTGCACCATCATGTCGGGGTAGCGGCGGATGGGCGAGGTGAAGTGGGTGTAGTAGTCAAACGCCAGGCCGTAGTGCCCAATATTTGTGGCCGAATAGACGGCTTTGGCCATGGAGCGGATGGCAAGGATGGAGAGCATCTCCTCCTCGGGTTTGCCAGCCACTTGTGCCAGCATGCGGTTGATGCTCTTGTTGATTTCCTTGGTGGTGCCGCGCGTCTTCACGCGGTAGCCGAAGTGGCTGGAGATTTCGGCGAAGTTGGCCAGTTTCTCCGGGTCGGGCAGGTCGTGCACGCGATAGACGAAGGCCTTGGCCTTCTTGCCGCGCGGCACCTTGCCGATGTGTGTTGCCACTTGCCTGTTGGCCAGCAGCATGAACTCCTCGATGAGTTTGTTGGCCTCCTTTGCCACGCGCTGGTGCACGGCGATGGGCTTGCCGTTCTCGTCGATGTCGAACTTAATCTCCTCGCGGTTGAACGCCACGCTGCCTCCCTCGTCGAATCGTCGGGCACGGAGTTTGATGGCCAGTTGGTTGAGGATGAGAATTTCCTCGGCCAAGTCGCCCTTTCCCGTCTCGATGACCTGCTGCGCCTCCTCGTAACTGAATCGGCGGTCGCTATTGATGACCGTGTGGCAAATCTCGTAGTGCTTTACCACGGCGTTCTCGTCGAGTTCGAAGATGACCGAGTGTGTGAGTTTGTCCTCGTGTGGCCTAAGTGAGCAGATGAAGTTGCAGAGCCTCTCGGGGAGCATGGGCACTGTGCGGTCGACGAGATAGACCGACGTGGCGCGCTCATAGGCCTCCTTGTCGATGACCGAGCCGGGGCGCACGTAGTGTGTGACGTCGGCGATGTGCACGCCCACCTCGTAGTTGCCGTTGGGCAGGCGTCGCAGCGAGAGCGCGTCGTCGAAGTCCTTGGCGTCGGCGGGGTCGATGGTGAAAGTTGTCACGGTGCGCATGTCGCGGCGTCGTGCCACCTCCTCGGCGGTGATGCCTGGCATGAGTTTGTCGGCCACGCGTTCCACGTTTTGCGGATATTTGTAGGGCAGTCCGAACTCCGCCAGTATGGCGTGAATCTCGGCATTGTTGCTTCCAGCCTCTCCCAGCACGTCGACCACCTCGCCCGTGGGGCTGTTGGCGTCTTCGGGCCACTCGGCGATGCGCACCACCACCTTGTCGCCCGTTTTGCCGCCCTTGAGGCGGTCGAGCGGGATGAAGATGTCGGTGGCGATGAACTTGCTGTCGGTGACCAGTTGCGCGAAGTACTTCTTCACCTGCAAGGTGCCCACGAACACCTGTTCCTTGTGCTCGACGATGCTGATGACCTCGGCCTCGAGCTCTATGCCCTCGCGTGCCGCGCTGATGTGCACCATCACCTTGTCGCCGTTGAGGGCGTGCATGGAGTTGCGCTCCGGCACCATGATGGGGTTTGCCTCGTCGCCGTCGAGCACCACGCTGTTCTTGCCGTTGCTGCGCCTTACGAAGGTGCCCTGCGCCACGGTGGAGCGCTGCGTGGCCTTGAAGCGGCCAGTGGCCACCTCGCTGAGGAAACCGTCCACGGCGAGTTGCTGCAGGATTTCGACAATCATAGCGCGCTGCTTGGGGTTGCTGGCACCCACATGCGCACTCACTTGCTTGTAGTTGTAACTGCCGCTGTCGCCATCGGTGTTGAAGAAATTGATGACGCGGTCGTGAAACTCGCGTTGTTGCTGTTTGAGCGATGCTCTATTGGTCTTTGCCATGGTGTGAAGGTCTTTTTAGTAAGGTTAGTCGTTAGATGGATGATATTGCACGAACGCCTCGATGGCCTCATAGGCCGCCAGGCCCAAGTCGTTGTAGTGCTGAGCGAGTTCGGTGTTGCGGTCGATGGAGCGTTGCCAGGAGAGTTTGCCGTCGGCATTGTCGCGGAACGGTGCGTCATGGATTTGGCTCTGGAACATGAGGATGGCGTTGCGCTTGTCGCGGAACTCGTCGGGGCTCATGGGCACCGCCATCTCCACCTGGTCGACGTTCCACTGTCCCCATTGTCCGCGATACATCCACACGCGGCACTCCTGCATGAAGGGCTCGTTCTTGAGTTGGTCTATGGCCTGCAAGATGGCGCTAGTCACCTGCTCGTGCGTGCCAAAGGGGTCGTTGAGTTCGTCGGCGACAAAAATCTGGTGCGGCTGCACCTGTTCAATCATGGCTTTCACCTTGAAGACGTCGGCCTCGGTGACGCGTCCACGTCCTTGCGGGTGGCTGTTGAAGAACGGCAGATGCAGTTCGTGGATGTGATTGCTGGTGACTCCCAACAAGTTGCATGCCATGATGCCCTCGCAGTTGATGAGTTCGCCCTTGAGGTATCGCATGAGTTCGGTGTCGGGGCTGCCGGGTGTCTTACCCTCGATTTGTCGCGTCACGGCATCGGCCATGTCGTGGCTGTTGCCGGTGATGTTCATGTGCTTGACGATGCGCTGGTAGAGCATGGCAGTGCGTCGCAGGTCGTCGTCGGCCACCGCCACGTCGCCCGAGGTGGCAAATGCCACATGCACGTCGTGCCCTTGCTGCACGAGTCGGCTCAGCGTGCCGCCCATCGACACGATAGCGTTGTCGGGGTGCGGGCTGAACGCCAGCACGCGCTTGGGGTAGGGCGTTGCGCGCTCGGGGCGGTGCGTGTCGTCGGCATTGGGCTTGCCGCCGGGCCAGCCCGTGATGGTGTGCTGCAACACGTTGAACACCATGATGTTTACGTTGTATGCCGAGCCATAGAGGGCCACTAGTTCGCCCAGGCCATGGTCATTGTAGTCCTTGTTGGTGAGTTTGAGCACCGGTTTGCGAGTGCGTCCGCACAGCCACACGATGGCGCGGCGAATGAGTTTGTCGGTCCATTCGCACGATGTCACCTTCCAGGGGTAGCAGATGCGCGTGAGTCGCGATGCTGCCTCGAGGTCGGCGACAATCTTGGTGGAGGCGTGCATTTGCAGGAACGACGCCGGCACTTGGTCGGTAACTTGTCCCTCGATGGTCTGGAACAGCGCCGGCGCACTGTCCTGTCCCCATGCCACTGCGAGCACATGTTTTGCTGCAAGCAAGTTGCCGATGCCCAATGTGACAGCGGTGATGGGCGGCACGTCGCAGGTGTAGGCCTCGGCCACGCGGGTGCGCGTGTCGCTGCCCAGCAGCATGAGGCGGCATTGCGACGTCATGGTCGACCCGGGCTCGTTGTAGGCCAGCGAACCGTTCTTGGTGAGTTCGCAGATGACCAAATCCAGTCCGCCAAAGTCGTCGATGAGCGTCTCGTAGGCCTTGCAGTGTGCATTGACATCCTCCTTGGTGGCCTCGGGGCTAAAGGAGTGGATGTTGTGCGGTTCGATATCGACCTTGTTAAATAGCCGCTTGTTGAGTCGCTCCATGGTGCTCTGGTTGCCGTCGTGTCCGCCTCCCATGCCCAGTTCGGCAATGTTGAACGCCACGACATTGGCAAAGGTCACCTTGTCGGCAAAGTAGAGTTTCACGAGTTCGTCGTAAACGTTGAGCACGCATTTTCCGGCTCCGAATGCGATGACGCATCGGCCCTTGTCGCGCACGGCTTGCGCAATACAATCGGCCACGTCGCGTGCCGCTTCGGCGGCACCCTCGCGTGCCGTTTCGGCCACCTGAGTATAGACCTTCTCAAATCGCGTGAGCGAGGCGAGTTCCATTTCGCTCTCCGGGTGGTAGTAGCGTTTCGACACTTGGTCGAGCGTGATGGCCGAGGTGAAATCTTTGCTAATCATATTGTGGTTGGATGTTGGTTATTGGTCGTTGGATGTGGGTGGGTTGTTGAAGATGGCGTCGCAAATGACGTCGGTGGCGCCAATGTGCGAGGCGATGTACTGCCCGGCAATTTGTCCAGCATGTTTCATGAAGGCCTCGTCGTGTAGCAGGCGGTCCATGATGGGCGTGAAGTCCTCGTTGTCGTGCACGGCAAATCCGCCTCCGGCAGCAATGAGGTCGGTGGCTTCGCGGAACTTCTCGTGCTTGGGTCCGAAGACCACGGGGATGCCATAGACGGCGGCCTCGTTGATGTTGTGAATGCCCGAACCGAATCCGCCTCCCACATAGGCCACTTGGCCATAGCGGTAGAGCGAGGAGAGAATGCCGAAACTGTCGATAATCAGGCAGTCGAGTTTGGCGGCCTCGCCAGCAGTGACCTGCGAATAGAAGCCACAGGGGCGCTTGAGTGCCGAAGCAAGCACGTGCAGGCGCTCATGGTCGAACTCGTGCGGGGCGATGATGAGTTTCATGTCCGGGTGCTCGTTGAAGTAAGGAATCATGAGTTCCTCGTCTTGCGGCCATGAACTTCCCATGACCACTGTGCGTTGTGCGCCCGCCACAAATTGCTCGATGACAGGAAATTCGCGGGCATTCTCCTTCACGCGCGCCACGCGGTCGAACCGCGTGTCGCCCGCCACCACCACATTGTTGATGCCGATGCCCGCCAGCAAGTCGCGCGACCGCTCGTCTTGCACAAACAGCGTGGTGAAGCAGCGCAGCATGTTGCGGAACATCCCTCCCCAGCGCCTGAAGAAGATTTGGCCGGGGCGGAAGATGGCGCTCACGATGTAGGTGGGAATGCCGCGGCGTCGCAGCGAGTTGAGGTAACCTCCCCAGAACTCATATTTCACGAAGATGGCCATCGACGGCTTGACCATGTCGAGAAACCGCTTCACATTGCGGCGCTGGTCAAATGGCATGTAGCACACCACGTCGGCGAGTTGGTAGTTCTTGCGCACCTCGTAGCCCGAAGGCGAGAAAAAGGTGAGCAGGATGCGCGCCTGCGGATTGTCGCGCTTGATGCGCTCTATGATGGGGCGTCCTTGCTCAAACTCGCCCAGCGAGGCGGCGTGAACCCAGATGTAGCCTCCAGCGGGGTCCAATTTCTCGCGCAGGGTGGCGAGTGTGCGTGATTGGCCTCGCAGCATGAGACGCGCCTTGCGGTTGCGCACACTGGCAACCCGCACGGCGAGTTTGTAAGCCGAAATGCCTATGTTATAGAGGGGATCTGTCATGCAATGAACTCGATAAGTGTGTTAAAAAAGTGGAGACAGCCGAGCGCCGTTCTGGTAGTCACGGTCGCGGCGGTGTTTCCACAGGTGGTTATCGATGTAGACGCGGCAGGCAATCTGCTGCCAGCATCCGAAAGTTTTGTCGGTGGCATGAAGCGCAATCAAAACACTCAGGTCAACAAACCGGTTGCGCACCACATGGGCGCGCAAGTCGGTGCGGCTGTAGAACTTGCTGCGGTAGTAGGGGTCGCCCAGATTAAACTGGCTGCCGTAGAGTTCATAGAGCGGGAAGAGGTCTTTTCCGGCGTGGATTTGCTCGGTGACATCGAGCCACCGCCACTGCAGATTGGCGTGCGCCACAAAACTGCACGGCGTGTGCCACTTGTGGTCGGCGCGTCGGCGTTGCAGTTGCACCACAGCCCCTGCGCGCACGGTGGCCGAGATGGTTCCGCCGCCCAGCCGCAATCCCACAAGCGGATTGATGGTGGCGTCGTCGTTCACGCCCTCTTCGTCGCCGGCATCGCGACGCTTCGCCAGGTGGTTATACTGCACATGCCCGCCCAGCAGCAGCGGGCCAGCCACGTTCCACTCGGTGTTGATGCCCACCACGAATGCCTCGCGCTGGTGGCGCGTCTGCAACTGTCGCCAGTCGAGCATGAGTTCGGCGTAGCCGCGTGGCGCCACATATTGGACGAGCACGCCGCGAATGTTGGGCGTGCAATAGTTCAGCGAGTCGCTCCACAGGTATTGCGGCAGTGGCTCGCGCAGCAATGTGCGCGGCAACATACCCACCGCGGCGCGCCAGCGGGCACCACGATACTGGTAGTAGAGCGTGGGCAGCACCTTGTAGCCATGGCCATTGTCAATCATGGGCTGGTACCATGTCACACCCCCCTTGAACAGGTGGGTGCTGTCGGGCAGCGAGAGCCCAATCTCGGGGGCCAAGCGTGTGAACACGAAGGTTTGGTCGGGAGTCTGTGCGTTGCCGCCCTCACGGTTGTTGACTACCGCGGCGAAGTCAACGCTCCACTCCACCTGCTGCGCCGTCGTGCTCATTGCGGCCAGCAATAACACTATTGCTGCTAGCCATTTATTCATCGGCGGGAAGAGAAATCGAGTTCAAACCACGCTTGATGCGTGCGATGGTCTCCTCCTTGCCCAGCAGGGAGGTGATGTCGAACATGTGCGGCCCCTTGCACTCGCCCACCACGGTGAGGCGGAAGGCGTTCATCACGTTGCCGCGGTGCAGCCCCTGCTCGTCGATCCATCCAAGCACCACTTCCTCGCAGTGTTGCGGGTCGTCGAAGCGGTCAATGCCCTGCAACACCTCGACGAGTTGCTGCATCACTGCCGGGGTGTCGGGTTTCCAGCGCTTGCGCACGTCCTTCTCGGCATAGGTGGTGGGCGCCTGGAAGAAGAAGGCTGCATTGTCCCACAAGTCGCGCACGAAGTTGATGCGGTTCTTCACCAGCGCCACCACGCGCGTGATGTAGTCGTCGCCAAACTTGTCGGGGTCCACACCTTGTTGCGTCAGGATGGGTTTGAACAACTCGGCGAGTTGGGCGTCGGGAGCCGCCATGAGGTACTCGTGGTTGAACCACTTGCCCTTCTCGAAGTCAAACTTGGCGCCTTTGCGCGAGCAATGCTCGATGGAGAAGGCCTCGATGAGTTCTTGCATGGAGAATATTTCGCGGTCGTCGCCAGGGTTCCATCCCAGGAGTGCCAGGAAGTTGATGACGGCCTGTGGCAGATAGCCCGCCTCGCGATATCCGCTGGAGCGGTCGCCCGTCTTGGGGTCGGTCCAGTCGAGCGGGAACACCGGGAATCCCAGGCGGTCGCCGTCGCGCTTGCTCAGTTTTCCCTTGCCGTCGGGCTTGAGCAACAGCGGCAGGTGGACGAACTCCGGCATGGTGTCGGCCCAGCCAAATGCCTCATAGAGCAACACGTGGAGCGGCGAACTGGGGAGCCACTCCTCGCCGCGGATGACGTGCGACACCTCCATGAGGTGGTCGTCGACAATGTTGGCGAGGTGATAGGTGGGCAGGTCGTCGGCGCTCTTGTAGAGCACTTTGTCGTCGAGGATGCTCGAGTTGATGGTCACGTCGCCGCGCAGTAGGTCGTGCACGGTGACATCGCGTCCGGGCTCAATCTTGAAGCGCACCACATAGGGCGTGCCCTGGTCGATGAGTGCCTGCACCTCTTGCGGGCTCATGGCCAGCGAATTGCGCATTTCGAGGCGCGTGGAGGCATCGTACTGGAAATTTTGCACCGCAGCGCGCTTGGCCTCCAGTTCTTGCGGTGTGTCGAAGGCGATATAAGCCTTGCCGGCATCGAGCAGCATGTGCACGTGCTCGCGGTAGATGTCGCGGCGCTCGCTTTGCTTGTAGGGGCCATAGTTGCCACCCTCGCGCACGCCCTCGTCGATGCCGATGCCTAGCCATGCCAGTGCCTCGTTGATATAGTCCTCGGCACCAGGCACAAAGCGCATGCTGTCGGTGTCCTCGATGCGAAGAATCATGTCGCCGCCGTGCTGGCGGGCAAACAAGTAGTTGTATAACGCTGTGCGCACACCGCCTATGTGAAGCGGCCCGGTGGGCGATGGGGCGAAACGCACTCTTACTCGTCGTGTCATTGTCGTTCTGTTGTTTTTGAAAAGATATTTATGTTGTTTGTAATCAATTGGATGAATGCTCGTTGGCAGGGGTGTCGAACCCTAACTCGCTGCCCATGTCATTCAAGAGTTCGTGAGCCGTGTTGTCCACCTTGATGGGGGTGACGGTGATGTATCCCTGATTGATGAGGTACACATCGTTGGTGGTGTCGTTGGGGTCGTCGAGTTTGTAATGCCCTGTGAGCCAGTAGTAGTCTAATCCGAATGGGTCGGTGCGTCGCTCCGTCTCGTTGCACCACCGTCCCATGCCCAGCGTGGCCATTTTCACGCCCTTGAACTCCCCCTTGCCGTAGGGGAAATTCACGTTGAGACACACCTTGCGCGGCAATCCGTGTTCGAGCACGTGCTTGATGATGCGTCGCACCATGGGCAGGCAAGGCGTCATGTCGGCCTCCACACCATATTGTCCCAGTGAGAACGCCACGGCGGGAATGTCGTGCACGGCGGCCTCGATGGCTCCGCCCACGGTGCCACTGTTGAGGGTCGCCACGCCCGTGTTGTAGCCATGATTGATGCCGCTGAGTACCAAGTCGGGCTGTCGGCCTTCGGTGAGTTCGCTCAGTCCCAACTTCACGCAGTCGGCCGGTGTGCCATCGACCACCCAAGTCGTGAGGCCCGGCTCTTGGCTCGCTTTGAAGGCGCGCAGCGGCGACATGAAGGTGATGGCCGAGCCTTTGCCGCTCTGATGAACCATCGGGGCTGCCACCACCACGTCGGCAAACTCGCGCGCCACGCGGGTGAGCGCTTTCAGGCCCTCAAAAGTGTGACCATCGTCGTTGCTCACGAGGATAAGAGGCCGTTTGTTGTCACTCATGAAAAATCCGTTTGCGATAAAGTTACTTATTAACTTGCAAAGATACGAATTTTTGATGACATTTTAAAATTTATGCCCAGCAGCCTGCAAGGCGCAGTGCAAAACGGCTTCTGGGGGGACGCTGTGGAGGTTTTGTTGGTCGAAATTAGTAGTCTTTGGAAGTCAAGAGAGTGATTTTTTTGTAACTGAGGTGCCATGAATAAGTAAAAAATGTTACCTTTGCAGCCGAAAAAAGAGTTTTTTGACATTATTCACACAAAAATCAATTAAGAGGTTACTATGAGACTTATCATTGAGCCGAACTATGAGCAGATGAGTGACTGGGCTGCCCGTTATGTTGCTTCTCGCATCAACGCAGCACATCCCACTGCCGAGCGTCCCTTTGTGCTTGGTTGCCCCACCGGCAGTTCGCCCCTGGGCATGTACAAACGCCTGATAGAACTTAACAAAGCCGGAAAGGTGACTTTCCAGCATGTGATTACCTTCAACATGGACGAGTATTGTGGCTTGCCCGAGAGCCATCCCGAGAGTTACCATTCGTTCATGTGGAACAACTTTTTCTCCTATATCGACATCCGTCGTGACCATGTGAACATCCTTAACGGCAACGCTCCCGACCTGGAGCGCGAGTGCGCCGAGTATGAGGAGCGCATCCGCCGCGCCGGTGGCATCGACCTGTTCATGGGCGGTGTGGGCCCCGACGGCCACATTGCTTTCAACGAGCCGGGCTCGTCGCTGGTGTCGCTCACGCGTCAGAAGACCCTCACTCAGGACACCATCATCGCCAACAGCCGCTTCTTTGAGGGCGACGTGAACAAAGTGCCCAAGACGGCTCTCACCGTGGGCGTGGGCACCGTGATGGCAGCCCGCGAGGTGCTCATCCTCGTTAACGGCCACAACAAGGCTCGCGCTTTGCAGGCCGCTGTTGAGGGTGGCGTGTCGCAAATGTGCACACTGAGCGCACTCCAACTCCATCGCAAGGCTATCATCGTGGCCGACGATGCCGCTACCGACGAACTCAAGGTGGGCACCTACCGCTATTTCAAGGATATTGAGTCGGCAAACCTCAATCCCGAGAGCATCGTACTTTGAACGCTGGTTTCGTGCCGAGCATGATTGCTCAGGCATGACCCGCAAGATACTGACAGTGAGCGCTGCGGCACATGGTCCGCGACGCTCACTGTCGTTTTTCGTTGAGATGGGACGGGCACGACGCCTTAGCGTTGCGCCGTGTAGATGGAGCAGGTGCCGAATGTGAGGCGCTGCACCGCACCGTGACCGAATCCGGCTTGACGCATCAACTCGAGCATGTCCTCGCCTTGCGGCACGGCGGCAATGCTCAGCGGCAAATAGCGGTAGGCATCACGGTCGCCGCTCTTGAGCGAACCCACAAACGGAATGATGTGTAGCGTGTAGAGGTCGTAGAACCAGCGCACCACACGATTGGTGGGTGTGGAGAGTTCCACCACGCACAAGGTGCCTCCCGGCTTGAGCACGCGATACATCTCGCGATAGCCCTGGTCGATGTGCTCGAAATTTCTCACGCCAAAGGCCACCGTCACGGCATCCATCGACTCGTCGGGGTAGGGTAGCGCCAAGCAGTCGCCCTGCACGAAGGTGATGTGCTGCTGCAAGTCGCGCTGCGCGGCTTTGCGGCGGGCCACCTCGAGCATGCCGTCGCTCAAGTCGATGCCGTCGATGTGCTCGGGATGGATGTGGTCGTAGAGGGCGAGCGCAAAGTCGCCGGTGCCGGTAGCCACGTCGAGGATGTGCCGCGGCGCGGCGTGCGCCACCTTTTTCACCGCCACGCGTCGCCACCAGCGGTCCACGCCCAGCGTCATGGCACGGTTCATGAAGTCGTAGGCAGGCGCGATGTTGTCAAACATCTGCCTCACCTGTTCAGCCTTGGCTTTCTGCTGGTCGTAGGGGCGTATCGCTTCTACTCGTTGTTCACTCATGCTCTTGTGATTTCATGGCTTCGTCGAAACGCTCGTAGGCTTCGACGATGCGTTGCACCAACTGGTGGCGCACGATGTCCTTTTTGCCAAATTCCACTTTCCCAATGCCCTTCACGCCGTCGAGAATGCGCAGCGCCTGAATGAGGCCGCTGCTCGTGGTGCGCGGCAGGTCGATTTGCGTCACGTCGCCGGTGACAATCATCTTCGAGCCCATGCCCAGGCGCGTGAGGAACATCTTGATTTGGTGCGTGGTGGTGTTTTGAGCCTCGTCGAGCACGATGATGGCATCGTTGAGCGTGCGGCCGCGCATGAAGGCCAGCGGAGCAATCTGAATGACGTTGTTCTCCATGTACTCCTTGAGTTTGGCCGACGGAATCATGTCCTCGAGGGCGTCGTAGAGCGGCTGCAAGTAGGGGTCAATCTTTTCGCGCATGTCGCCTGGCAGAAACCCGAGTTTCTCGCCAGCCTCGACAGCGGGTCGCGAGAGGATGATTTTGCGTGCCTCGCGGTTCTTGAGGGCGCGCACCGCCAGTGCCACCGCCAGATAGGTCTTGCCGGTGCCCGCGGGGCCCAGCGCAAAGGTGAGGTCGTTGTGGCCGTAGGTCTTGACGAACAGTTGCTGGTTGGGCGTGCGACCGATGATGGGCTTGCCGTTCACACCATAGATGATGACATCGTCCATTTTCAACTCTTTGGGCGGAGCGCCCTTGATGGTGTCGATGATGACGTCTTCGGGCAGCACGTTGTACTTGTTGCAGTAGAGTTCCAACTCCTTGATTTTCTGCTCAAAAGTGGCTGTTTCAGCCTCATCGCCAATCACGGTGATGACTGTGCCGCGTGCCGCCATGCGCAACTTGGGAAACAGGTTGCGAATGAGGTGCAAGTTGGCGTTGTTCACCCCATAGAAGGTCACGGGGTCCACGCTGTCGATGATGATGTGCCGTTCTATCATTTATAGTAGGTTGTTTTTTTGTCGTCTGGCTATTGTGGTGATTGTGTATATGGCTTAACCTCAATCAAGCAGGCGTCGCCGTAACTGAGGAATCGATAGTCGCTCTCGAGGGCATGGTCGTAGATAACTCGCCATCGGTCTTGTCCCACAGCGGCAGCCACCAGCAAGAGCAGTGTGGACTGCGGTTGGTGGAAATTGGTGATGATGCGCTGCACGATGCGATAGCGAAATCCTGGCGCAATCATCAGTTGTGTGCTGCACACCAGTGTGTCGAGGCCGTGTGCGTCGAGGTGGTCGACGATGGCTTGCAGTGCCTGGCGCGTATCGAGGTCGCACGTGGCGGTGTAGGGCATCCATTGTGGCACGGTGAGGCGCGTCTCGTCGTCATCGGCTATGCCGTGGTGCAACTGCAGCCCCACATAGTAGAGGCTCTCGAGCGTGCGCACGCTGGTCGTGCCCACGGCGGTCACTGGGCGCGAGGTGGTGGCCAGTTCGGCGATAAGGTCGCGCGACACCTCGATGAGTTCGTGGTGCATGGCGTGTTCGCCTATCACTTCGCTTTTCACGGGTTGGAACGTACCCGCTCCCACATGCAGGGTGAGTTCGCGCCGTGCGATGCCACGGTCGTCGCACTCAGCCAACAGTTCCGGGGTGAAGTGCAGACCTGCCGTGGGGGCGGCCACGCTGCCGTCGATGTGCGAGTACACCGTTTGGTAGTCGGTGCTGTCGCTCTCCTCGGTGCCGCGGTTCAGATAGGGTGGAATGGGAATTTCTCCCATGGCCTCGAGCACGGTGGCCCAGGTGTCGTCGCTGTCCCAGTCGAAGGCGATGTGCCAAGCGTTGCCGTCACGCTCGCCTCGTGTGGCATGCACGGTGACCTGGCGGTCGCCTACCGCGACTTGCTGCGTGAGCGCCCCCTCTTTCCACCGCTTGCTGTTGCCCACCAGACACTGCCACACGCAGTGTCCCACCGACTGAAACATGAGTGCGTAGTCACGGGGCATGACTGGCTCAAGACAGAAAATCTCGATGGTAGAGCCTGTGGCCTTGGTGAAACGCAGGCGGGCGTTAATCACGCGGGTGTTATTGTAGATGAGCAGCGATTGCGGTGGCAGCAGCGAGGGCACGTCATAGAAATGGCGGTCGTCGATGGTGCCGTCGGTGTGCCAGTGCAGCAGTTTGCACTGCTCGCGCGCGGTAAGCGGGTGCTTGGCGATGCGGGCATCGGGAAGAGGATAGTCAAACTCCTCGATGCGCAATGCTTTTATTTCTTCGTAATGGTTGGTATGCAGTGTCATAGATGAGATTTTCAATCGTTTACCAGGAGAATCCGGAGCCGCGGCACAACTCAAACATTGCCGAGATGATGACGGTGAACAGTAGCATATTCAATGCCGTGAGTCCCAGCAGCGGATTGAGTTTGTGGCCTCGCCATTGGTGCATGAGCAAGGTGATGGTGCTGTGGATGATGAGATAGATGGGCAGGGCGCACAGTGTGAGCGGACTCAAGTAGCGCGTGTTTTGCGCCAACACCCAGAATGGTGCCATGACCAGCATGGCCGCCACGCCGTTGAGGAAGTAGGCCACCAGTGTGGCGGTTCGGCCCACTCGCACCGTGGCGGTGATTTTGCCGGCTTCGCGGTCGTCTTCCATGTCGCGGTAGTTGTTCACCAGCAGCACGTTTACGGCCATGAATGCGATGGCCACCGAGAGGAATAA
>CACWKM010000029.1 GCA_902761475.1 uncultured Bacteroidales bacterium | reverse complement strand
GTCGCCAAAGTTGCCAGTGGCAGCCTTCACGCGGAAGCCCACGAAGGGGATGGTGTCGGGCACCTCCCAGTCAACCTTGAGGGTGCTGGTGCCATTGGGAGCAATGTTCTCGTTGAAGTTCTTGCGCACTATCACCTCATTGGTGCGAGGGTTGAACAGCTCAATGATGGCGTCGCACGCCAGAGCGTTGTCGGTTGAGTTCTGCAAGCTTGCCGCCAGCTGGGTCTTGTCGCCCTGCCGCAAGAAGCGTGGCAGGCTCGACTTGACCATGATGGGCTTGCGCGTGAGCACTTCGCTCACCATGCTGGCCACGGTGAGGTTCTGGTCATAGGCCAGTGCCTGCACCAGCCAGGTGGTGTTGAACTCGGGCGCATCAAACTCCACATGCACCTCTCCGCTCTCATCGCTGGTGAGCATGGGCAGCCACAACGCCGTCTTCACGTCGGCAAGGCGCAACTTCACGTCGGCGAGGCGTGCCTCGTCTACGGCCACCTCTTTTTCTTCGTCAACAGCCTGACGCGACATGGCCATGTTGTCGGTGACCATCTCGGCTTCTGGACTCGCTGCGTAATCCTCCTCCATGCGAGCGGCCTTCATGAGCACACGACCGCCAGCCCTGGCACCCATGCTGTTGTAAATGCGGTAAGACTCGTACTTAAATATCGACTCGCCATAGGTGTAAAGGTCTGGCAACTGATATCTCGAGCGCTTGGCGTCGAGCGACGGCGCGCGCCACGAGACCGTGGCGTCGTTGTTGCCAAAGCCCCAGAAGAGATGGCGGAAGTCGGCAGGCATGAGGCTATAAAGCGACGGAGCAAAACTCCAGTGGTTGTCGCGAATGTCGTTCACCGCCTTGTCAATCATTTCAAAGAGCATGGCGCCGCGCTGAGGCTTGTTGCCGTTGCCCAGCAAGGTGAACGACCAGTGCTCGCGGTCACCCGGGGTGAGGCGGTCGCGGAAACTCGTGGCCTTGATGCTGAGTTTGCCGTCGTTGATGGGCGAGCGCAGCGTGATGCTCTCCTCGTAGTGCTGCGAGCCATAGGTGCTCATGAAATGCACGCGCAGGTACTCCTCGGGCACATCGGGAATCTTGAAGGTGAACTCGTGCATGCCCGGGGCATAGTGGAGCCATCCCTCGCCCAGCACCTTGGTGCGGCCGTAAGCCACATAGTAGATGTGTCCGGTGGGAGCGCCCACACCCACGTTGATGTGCGCCACATTGCGGTCGTCGACACGATGTCCCTTGCGTGGCACCCACAGGGGCTTTTCCGAGCCGTCGGGCAGGGCCTTTGAGGTCATGCGATAGAGCGTGAGGTTGGTCGATGTCCAATCGCTCACCGCTGCCGACTCCACCTTGAGGCGGTACACGCCATCGGGGACACTGGTGAGGTCCACCACGGGTTTGTCGCTCATGAACGAGCCCTTGGCAAGCACTTTGCGGTTGTCGCCCCACCCTTGCGAGAGTTCATAGGTACATTCCACCACGGCAAGTGCCTCGTTGGTGTTGTGATACTCAAGCGGAATGCGCCACGGTGTGGTGTTGAGGTGGTCATGGTCGTAGCCATTGATGCTCAACTCGTTGCGGTGGCCCACGTTAAATCCGCACACGGCTTCTTGCGATTCGCCGGCCACATTGGTCACCTGTGCATGGGCCACATAGTTGTAGGAGCACGACGAGGCGCCCTTGCTCTTCTCGGGGATGATGGAGTCGGGCAATTCCACGCTGAAGGTACCGTCGGCTTCGGTCTTGACAACGGCGTTGAAGATGGACTTTTCGCGCATGAAGATGGGGTAGCAACGCCACCATCGCCAGTCCCAACTGCGGCGCGACACGCTCACCATCACCTCGCTGTTGCCCACGGGCAGACCTGTGTAGGTCTCGGCCTTACCCGTCACCACCACCGGCTCGTTGAGGTTGAAGCCCTTGTGGACGGGCATCGTCACCGTGAAGGTGGGCGTCTTGTACTCGCTCACCTCCACATTGTGGTAGGCCAGCGTGCTGTTGCGAACGGTGCGGACCACGGTGAGGCGATAGGTGCCGTTGAGGCGGTCGGTGGGGATGTCAAACTCGCCCTCGACGCGGCCATAGATGTCCGAAACCAACTCCTTCTCGGCCACGTCCTTGCCATTGGCATCGCTCAGCCTCACCTTTACCGTCTCGTTGGCGAGCACGCGGCGAGCCGTGGCATCGACATAAAACAAGACGGCGGCATAATGGATTTTCTCGCCGGGGCGATAGATGGCCAGGTCGGTAAATATCTCGGCATCGTAGCGCAAGGGGTCGTTCTGGCTGTGTCCATAAATCGACATGGATGGGCCATAACGGTCGTCGCCGCGCAGCACCGACACGCGCGTGCTGTTACGGCCATTCGTGCGGTCGATGGTATAGACGGTGATGCCGTCGGCACCCGAAGGTGCGGTCTTCTTGCCGTCCTCATCGACGAAGACGACACCCGACTGCGGCTTTCCGGAGTGGGCATCCACGGCAACGAGTTTCACGGGAGCCTGCTTCTCGTCGGTAGCCGCAGCCACCACATAGGCGAGCACGTCGGTAACAATCATCTCCTCGTCCTTGCTGGCCTTTGCCTCGATGACCTCCTTGCCGGCGTGCTTGTAGCGCGGCATCACGATGTAGCGGCCATAGGGCAGCGGCGGCAACATCACCTTGTGCTCGGCCTCAAAGGGCACCGTGCCCTCCTGGTCATAACTATAGACGGCATGAACGGGAAGCACACCCGGGTCAAACGACGTCTTGCCGCAGTAGTAGTTGCTGGCCACCGAGTCGGGCTCGCGATATATCACCACCTCATAGTGGTTGACATTGCGCAACTTTAACTCTATTTTCACCGAGTCGCGCGCCGACTGGTACTTGGGCGCCTTCACGGTCACGTTCTCGCGCTCCACATAGTAAATGCTGTTGCGCACGTCGTCGGCATAGATGCTCTTGGGGAAGCGGCGCACATAGTCATGATAGGACGCGTAGAACTTGTCGCCCGAGAGATACATGAGCGGCAAGCCACTCACCTCGTTGGTGCGGTTGGCCTGGTACAATTCCATGAGGAGTTTCTCGCGCGTGGAGTTGCCGTTGCCATACTCGTCGGTGATGCTGTCCACGATAGCAAACATGCTGGTGGTGATGTCGCCCTCGCGCGCCGCTTTGATGCCCTTGTCACGCAACTCGTCGTCCAACTTGCCGCCCACCAGGTCGCGCCCACGATAGAGCAGGAACTGATACAGGTTGGGGATGTATTTCGCCCCCAGGGCATTGCACTTGATAATCGTGGGATAGGCCGTGATGGGACAGGCCATCAGCGCCTCTTTCTCGGCTACCGACTGGAGCACCAGGTTGTCGATGTGAGCCTGCATGTGCTCCTGACTCCACTGGGCATAGGGGCTCTTTAACTTGGGAACCGGGAAATTCTCTTCGTCGAAGTCATCGGGCACATAGCGGTTGGCCAGCACCATCTCCTTGTATTCGCGAAACACTCGGGCCTCGAAATGGTAAAGCAGTGCACGATAATCGGCACGCTTCTCCTTCTTAGCCACCTCCTCGATACGCTCCACGATGGGGTCGATGTTGTCGTTGGAAATGTTGCCCATCGCTATCGAATAGCGCACGAGAGCATCCACCATGCCCTGGCCATCCTGGGCCTTGAGGGCACGCTCCAACGCAACTGTCGCATCACGCGACACATCCTGAGGGAAGTTGAAATCGGGCACATTGTTGCCGGCCTGGGCACGACCCAACGACATCATTGCAGCCACTGTCAACAGCCATTTCATAATGTTTCTCATATTTTTGCGTATTGGTTAATAATTAGTAATGTCGGTTGAGGTGTTTTTTAGTTCCTATCCTTTTGGTTGCACATTCAAATAACGTGCCAGCACATGGTTAATTATGCAAATATCGTCAAAATACTTTAGACTTGCAACATTTTAGGGCAGTTTTGACGAGAACAATCACGACGATGTGGGCACATTTTTGTAATTTTGTTGCCGTTCAGCAATCACCCTCTCATGCGCATCACCTGCATAGGACATAGCGGAATGGCCGTGGAAACCGATGAGGCCACGCTCATCTTTGACTACTACACCGACCCGGCCGGCGTGCTCGACAGCATCCTCGCACGGGCACGGCGCCTCTATGTGATGGCGTCGCACAGCCACCGCGACCACCTGAACATGGACATTTTTTCATGGGCGGGGGTCACGCGCTATGTGCTTGCCAACGAATGTCGCCGCAAACTCAAGCGGGCCATCGACGTGGACGCGCTGCCCATCAGTTGGCTGCACCACGACGAGAGTTGGAGCGACGAGGTACTCGCCCTCACCGCCTTCGACTCCACCGACGTGGGTGTGAGTTTCCTGGCCACCATCCAGGGCCGGCGCGTGTTTCATGCCGGCGACCTCAACTGTTGGCACTTCAGCGAGGAGAGCGAAGCACAACAGGTGCGCAAGGCGGTGGGCGATTTCCGTGCCATCCTCGGCACCATTGCCGCCACCGTGCAGCACGTAGACGTGGCCATGTTTCCCGTCACGCCAAACATAGGCGGCGATTTCGCGCTCGGCGCGCGGTTGTGGCTGCAAGCCATCGACACCGACTTGTTCCTGCCCATGCACACCTGGGCGCGCGACCGAGAGGCGGCGCAATACGACCTCTACCGCAACCCCCAGCATGGCAAGTGCCTGCTACTGCACCCCGGAGAGAGCATCGACCCATGACGATACCTCGTTGTGGGGATGACGCGCCACTTTCTATGGTCAACAATCCTCAATTTTGGGGATTGCGACCGCTGCTCACAAACAATATCTTTGCAACTACACATTAAGACATGCATTGGCAATGAAAAGGATGAAACTATATGAGGCCGACGACAAGATGATTGACCTTATCGGCGACAACCACAGCATGCTGCAAGGGTTGAGCGCCTTTGGCCTGCGCCTTGGCTTCGGCGACAAGACCGTGCGAGACATTTGCGATGAGCAAGGCGTGGATTGCCACACGTTTCTCACCGTCGTCAACTTCATCATCAACGGATATACCCCCACCGACACCGACGACAAGATTTCGGTGCAAACCATGCTCGACTATCTGCGGGCATCGCATCGCTATCTGCTCGACTTCCAACTGCCCTCCATCCGCAAAAAACTCGAGGACTCCCTCGACCAGGACGACAACCTTGTCGCGCTCATTCTGCGACTCTACGATGACTATGCGCACGACATCAGGCTGCACATGAAATATGAGGAAAAAACGCTGTTCCCCTATGTCGAGGCGCTCCTCAGGGGAGAGATGAGAAACGACTACAACGTGGACATCTTCTCGAAACACCACAACGACACCACGGGCAAATTCCACGAGTTGAAAAACATCATCATCAAGTATTATCCCCACGACGGACTTGCCAACAACCAACTCACGGCCACGCTGTTCGACATCTATAACAACGAGGAGTGGCTCTGCAACCACAGCAATGTGGAGGACGTGCTGTTTGTGCCCGCCATCCGCGCCCTGGAGAAGAGACTGAAAAATGCCGACGTCACGGCCAGAATCTCCAGTTTCATCAGCAAGGCAGAGAGCAACGAGTCGCTTTCGGAACGCGAAAAAGAGATTATCGTGTGCCTGGTGCAAGGCATGTCGAACAAAGAGATTGCAAGCCAACTTTTCATCTCGGTCAACACCGTCATCACCCACCGCCGCAACATAGCCCGAAAACTGCAAATACGCTCACTGGCAGGACTCACCATCTATGCCATCGCAAACAACCTTATCGACAACAAGGTGCTCAGCAACAAATAAAATAAAACTGCAAGGTTGCAGAAAATAAAAAGGGTGGTTTCTATAGGTTACTTTTGCAGTGTCAAAAGCAATTTATTCACTTTTATATCCAAAATGACCTATGGAAACTAACAACAAAGCACGCATCTACAATGTCATCATCCTTGACAAGAGTGGCTCCATGTCCACCATCCAAAAGGAAGCCATCATCGGTGTGAACGAGACGCTGGGAGGCATCCGCTCAAACCAACTGCGCGACCCCGAGCAGGACAACTATGTGACCCTGGTAGCCTTTTGCGGCTGCGAAATCCGCACCATCTACGACAATGTGCCCATCGCCGAGGTGCACGACATCTCCAGCCAAGACTATCGACCCTGCTGCATGACGCCACTCTACGACGCCGTAGGCACCACCATCACCAAACTCCACGAGACTACCAAGGGAGAGCGAGCAGCCTACGCCGTGACCATCATCACCGACGGATATGAGAACGCATCGCGAGAATACAACGGCGCGGCCATCAAGAAACTCATCGAAGGCTACAAGGCCGAGGGGTGGATGTTTGCCTACATCGGCGCAGACCACGACGTGGAGGCTGTGGCTGGAAGGCTCTCCATTAACAACACGATGGCATTTGACAAGACCGAGGCTGGTACACAAGTCATGTTCGAACGCGAACGCAAGGCAAAATCTAAGTGGGCAAGAATCATTAGTGCCAAACTCAAGGACTCGTCCCTCAGTCCCGATGAACTCGCCGACGAACTCACAGGCTGCGCCGAGGGCTACTTCTAATGAGTTGCGTCAAACACACGCGCGACAACTCACTTCTTGCTCATGATTATTAACCCTCCCAACAAACAATAACAACTGTTCTATTATGTGGCTCAAAATTCTCATCATTGCCGTCATCCTGGGTGCCATCGTGGGTTTCATGACTGGCGACGGCAAAGCCGAAGATGCCCTCAGTGGCGCCATGGCAGGCGGATGCATGGCAGGAAACTGCCTGATGAGGCTGCTCCTCGCAGGACTTTGCATTTTGGTGATTCTGTGGCTTTTTAATTCAGTGTTTGGTTAGTAATAGAACCCAATTTTCGTGCCCAGCGCACATTGAACGACACCCCACTGTCAAAACAATGTGCGCTGGCATGATTATTGCATGAGACGATTGTATTAACCTACTTCTCACACTCAACACAACCACAAAACACTCACATCCCATGGACCTCCCATCTCTCCCAAAACCACTACAATTTGGTTACCTCTACCTCGTGGCGAACCTTGGCGGACTTAGTGCCGCCCATCATTTTTCCAGTCGATTGCGCGACCTCAACCTGTCGGCAATCAAGCGACTGGACATTAGCAATGAACTAAGGCCGCTACTCATCAATAGCATTAGCGCGCCCAACTTCACTTTTGACCCAGATGCCCAGGGGGTGGAGTTGAGAATGCGGCGATTCAATGTGGGCAACTTGGGCAACGAACACACCATCACGCTGCGGCTGGGCTACGAACCCAAACGCATCAATATCGAGACCATGATTTGCGCTCTAACGGATTTCTGGAACAAGGTGCTCGACATCACAAATCCCTCCACAGGCGACGAGATGCTCGACATCAACCTATATACGGCTGACTTTTGCTTCGGCAAGGAGTCTTGGGATTACTGGGTTGACGTCCAATTCGAGGAAGATATCGTTGAACCAATGTCACTAGGACTGCCCAAACTCGCCCCAGCGGGAGCGGGAGCCGATGTAGTGCGTGAAGTTCGCCATCGTAGGCCTAGTCGCCGAGCGCAAAAGACACCCGAGTCACGGGCCGAGGACAAAATCATCGACGAACTCATCGACGAGCGCAACAAGGTACTCAAGGAACTACAGGCGGCCGTCTACCGCTACATCACCACCTATCACGAAGACCCCACCGACATGGTGCAGGAATGGACGCGCGGCAAGTTCTTTTGGGGCAACAACGGGCTGAGCCCCATCGTGGTGAATGGCGACTTCAAAATCATCCTCACAGGGTTCAACGAAGTGGAAGTGAAAATGCCAGCCTTGTGCCGAAGCATCTACATCTTGTTTCTTGTCCACAACCAAGAGGGCATCGTGCTCAAGTACATTCGCGACTACCGACAGGAACTCGAGGAGATTTATTCCATGGTGATGCCTGGGCGCGACGAGGTGCAGGCCACTAACGCCATCAACAACCTGTGCAACCCCTGCAACCCTACCCTCCACGAGTACTTGTCGAAGATTAAGCGCTGCCTCTCCAGCGTCATTCTCAACGAGGAAATCGCAGCGCACTACCACATCCGCGGCAAGCGCGGTTGCCCTTACCGCATCGACTTGCCGCAAGAACTCATCACCCTGCCCGCAATCCTAAAACGCTAAATCGCAACCTTTCGCACTTGTCCTCAGAGTGCGACGAGGGGACGTGCCGATGGTGGCACGTCCCCTCTATTGTTCTGTCTTGGCGGTCCCCGCTCAATGGGCAGACCAGCATTTCTTACTTCAGCACCTTGGTGACTGCTTGGGTGCCGTCATCGTAGCGCGTCACCACGATGTTCATCCCGTCCATAGGAGTTGCGCTCGACTGGCCGGCCACGTTGTAGTAACGAGTCGACACAGCCTGACGCGAAGGGACCGACACCTCGCTGATGGCGCTCACAACCTCCACATCGCCTTCCTTCACCACAAGGTAGTAGTCCTGACCGCCGGTCACTGCAAAGTCGGGGGTCTGCTTGCCGTTGTTGTAGTTGTTGAAGATGAGGTTGTAGTTGCCGCTCTCCACGTCGAAGGGGAACACCTTGTAGGTCACGCCGTCCTTCTCCACTCGGCCTGCCGGCACAATACCGGGCCAAGCACCGTAGAGTTCACCTGCGCTATTATAGGCATACAGGGCCAGCGAAGGCCACTCGGTCAGGTCTTCGGCATAGATGTAATGGGCAGCCTCGGGAATGGGAGGAGTTTGCAACGTAATCTTGAAGTTGTCGATGGCAAGGGCCATGGCGCTGGCACAGTTGGTGCCGCTGCTCACGGTGATGTTCCATGCCAGGAACAGTTCGGTGCCACCAGGCAACGTCACGCCCTCGAGGTCCTCGCTCACGTTCACCGTAGCGCCGGGCACACTGGCATAGCCAGCAGTGGCGGCATCGGGGTTGAAGTGGGTCTTGAAGGCATTGCCGGCACTCGTCCACGCCAAGCCGTCGGTCGAATAGTACATCTGCACGTCGAAGCCGGCCGAGTTGCTACCCTGGCGGTACTTCTCCACGTCATAGTCGATGTGGATGTCTTGCAGCGTGGTGGCGCACACGTTGGTGAAGTGCACATACACGTTGGTGCAACGGGTACCGTCGGCCACGCCGGTGCTGATGCCACCCACGGCACGGTCCTCGGTGTCGTCGGCACCAAAGTTCCACAAGCCGTTCTTGGCGTTGCTGGGCAGCGACACGCCGCCGGCATACATGGTCTGATTACCTGCCACTCCATAGGCGCCCACGATGCGCGGGCCGCTGGTCTGGCGGTCGATGCGCCAAGCGGTGGGAAGCGTGGCGGTGGCCTCGTCGCCCATGCTGTTGAAGTTCTCCTCGGCAACAAGGTGCATATCGTCGAGTTCAATGGTAGGAAGTTTCACCACCTCGGTGACGGCATCGGCTACCACCACCTGAGCGGTGCCGTTGAACTGGCCATTGTCGGCAGTGACAGTATATTCGCCATTGGTGCCGTCGATGGTGAACACGCCGTCGGCAAGGCTACCGCCACCGGTCGTGGTCCACTCAAACTCGCTCTCCGAGGGTATCTCCATGCCAAATTGGTCAAAGATGCGGTTGCTGTAGTGAATCTGGCCGGCCGTCTGGTCCACCACATTCTCATAGTTGTTCAGGGCGTCGGAGGCATAGCTGCGCATCAACGCTGCCACCGAGGCACTCAGTCCGCCGTCGGTATTGATGGTGGCGGGATCCTCGCCAAAGATGAGGCCATACTCCATGCAAGCAGCCATATAGGTGGCCTTGGGAGTGGGATGGCGGTCGTCGCTGAACCATGTAGCGGCCTCGGTGAGGTCGATGGCGGCAACATTGGCATAGGCGTCGCCCACCGGGCAGATGGTCACACCGTGCTCCAAAGCGGCACGACGGGTGTTGGCGGCAAAGGTCTTGCTGAACGAGGCGAAGTTGTCCCAATCGCTGCTATACGGCCAGTTGATGGGCACGATGACGATGGCGTTGGGGTTAGGGCAGTTCTCGCGGATGTAACCCACCCAGTTCTCCACATTGCGCAGGAACGTCTCGGGGTCGGTGCGAGGCAAGGAACTTTGCTCTTGCAGGATGATGTGCGACCACGCGTCGCTGCGCACCAGCATCTTGGCACCCGGCGTACCATCGGCGGCGAGGCCGTCGCCCTCGGTCCAGTGGGCGTTAAGCGACTTGCCCAGCAGCGAGTGCTTGGTCCATGAGGCATTCTTGCCCATCGACTGAGCGATGCTGTTGAACACGGCGTCCTGGTCGTTGTAGTGGATGAGGCTGTTGTTGAGCGACAACACTTTCACCTGCTCGGGCAGGCGAGGCACCATCACCACGTCGCTGGGCAGCAATTCCATCGTGGTGGCCACCGACGGGATGCGCTCCATGGTGAAACTGCCGTCGGCGAGGCTCATCGTGATGTTGTAAGTGCCCGGCTCGGTGGCCATGTGGCCGGTGCTACCCTTGAGCATCGTGCCCGAGGTAACGCTGGCAGTGAGGTCCTCGCCAGTCGACGAGCCCCACACGCCACCCATGCCCAGACGCTGATAGATGAGCCAATGGCTCAAGCCGTCGGCGCCGGCAGGAAGGGTGACCTGGCCGCTAAATACTTTTTCCTGCGAGGTAACGGCGAGCGCGCCGCTGCCATCCATATAGTCCCACGAGTTGTTGTCGCCAATCACATAGATTTGCGTCAGACCCTCGTCGCTGTCGTCGCTCTTGAGCAACAGCGTGCCGCCACCCGACATGTCGAGCGTGAGTTCTATGCGGGCGCACACGAAACTATAATTACCGCACGAGATGTTGCCGGGGTTGCTGCCACCTTCGAGCACATAGGGCGTGTTCATCGTGATGGCGCTGCCGTTGCTGCCATAGTTGCACACGCTCGACCAAGCGGCGTCGGCAATCTTAAACTGGCCACTGAGTGTCTTGTTCGAGAGGCTATACACACCGTTGCCCTCGTCGACAAACTCCCAGGCTGCGTCGGCGGCCCAACTGTTGACCTCACCGCGCAAGTAAATGCCGCTGGCACTCCATGCCAATTGAGGCAACAAGAGGGATGCAAGCAGCACAAGGATGATTCTTGTTGAAATCTTCTTCATACTAAAATTTCTTTTTAATGTGTGGTTTATGTTGTGAAAAAATTAAGATGCCATTTACTAAAGCCACCACAAAATTACACAACAAAACACCCCCACACAATCACCCAGGAGAAAAATCAAGGTGAAGCCGCACAAATCAAAGAACACACACCGCTGGTTAACAACAAATTGGCGCAAAATGCGACCAGTTTTCTCACACAAAAAATCAAGGTTGTTTTATCGCCAAAAACGCTCTTTTCCGTCCATCAAAAACGGCTTGAAAATGATGTGTTTAAATCACCAAAAATTTTTAAGGAAATTTTTCTTTAATCGCTTGCAATGATTGTGAATTATTGATTAACTTTGCATTCGCAAAAAGATTAACCATCATTACTGTTTCAAAAATACACAAACAACTTCTTTTATCATTATGGCTAAGTTTGATAAGTCTGTTTTAGCAAAGTACGGCATCACTGGTGTTACCGAGGTGCTCTACAACCCCACTTATGAGGTAATGTTCAACGAGGAGACCGTTCCCGGGCTCGAGGGTTTCGACAAGGGCGTGGAGACCGAGTTGGGCGCCATCAACGTGATGACCGGTGTGTACACTGGCCGTTCGCCCAAGGACAAATTCATCGTCGACGATGAGACCTCGCACGACACTGTGTGGTGGACCAGCGAAGGCTACAAGAACGACAACAAGCGCGCCAGCAAGGAGACATGGGCTGCCGTTAAGGAAATCGCCCTCAAGGAACTCAGTGGCAAAAAGCTCTATGTGGTCGATGGTTTCTGTGGCACTCACAAAGACACCCGCATGAAAGTGCGTTTCATCATGGAGGTGGCTTGGCAGGCACACTTCGTGACCAACATGTTCATCCGCCCCATGAACGAGGAGGAGTTTGACCAGGAGCCCGACTTTATCGTCTACAACGCCAGCAAGGCTAAGGTGGAGAACTACAAGGAACTGGGCCTCAACAGCGAGACCGCTGTCGTGTTCAACGTCACCAGCAAGGAGCAAGTCATCCTCAACACCTGGTACGGTGGTGAGATGAAGAAGGGTATGTTCTCCATGATGAACTACTTCCTGCCGCTCAAGGGCATCGCTGCCATGCACTGCAGTGCCAACACCGACATGAACGGTGAGAACACCGCCATCTTCTTCGGTCTCTCCGGAACCGGCAAGACCACACTCTCTACCGACCCCAAGCGCAAACTCATCGGCGACGACGAGCATGGCTGGGACGATGAGGGCGTGTTCAACTTCGAGGGTGGCTGCTACGCCAAGGTCATCAACCTCGACGCCGAGGCCGAGCCCGACATCTACAACGCCATCCGCCGCGACGCGCTCCTCGAGAACGTGACCGTGGATGCCGACGGCAAGATCGACTTCGCCGACAAGAGCGTCACCGAGAACACCCGCGTGAGTTATCCCATCTACCACATCAAGAACATCCAGCGTCCCGCTTCGCACGGCCCCGCCGCTAAGCAGGTCATCTTCTTGAGCGCCGACGCATTTGGCGTGCTGCCTCCCGTGTCGATTCTCAACAGCGAGCAGACCAAGTACTACTTCTTGAGTGGCTTCACCGCTAAGTTGGCTGGCACCGAGCGCGGCATCACCGAGCCCACCCCCACCTTCAGCGCTTGCTTCGGACAAGCATTCCTCGAGTTGCATCCCACCAAGTATGCCGAGGAACTCGTCAAGCGCATGGAGAAGAGCGGCGCTAAGGCTTATCTCGTGAACACCGGCTGGAACGGCACGGGCAAGCGCATCTCGATTCGCGACACCCGCGGCATCATCGACGCTATCCTCGACCACAGCATCGACGCTGCACCCACCAAGGTGATTCCCTTCTTCAACTTCGTGGTGCCCACCGAACTCAAGGGCGTCGACACCGGCATCCTCGACCCGCGCGACACCTACGCCGATCCCGCACAGTGGGAGGAGAAGGCACGCGACCTCGCAAGCCGCTTCATCAAGAACTTTGCCAAGTATGAGGACAACCCCGCTGGCAAGGCACTTGTGGCCGCTGGTCCGCAACTCTAAGCACACGGCTAAAACCGATTCTCACGACGAGGGCGCCATCATGACGTGGCGCCCTCGTCTCATTTTTTGCCTGATGTGGCACACTTTTTGCACATGGATTTGGAAAGTACTATATTTTATTCTTCACGACAATGAAAGCATTAGGAAACATCATCTGGTTGATTTGTGGCGGCATCTTCGTCGCTACCGAATACATTATTGGTGGATTGGCTTTGATGATTACTATCATAGGAATCCCATTCGGCCTTCAAAACGTCAAGTTGGGCATCCTCTGCCTGTGGCCCTTCGGCAAACGCGTGATTAAAAAGCCCACCAGCGGCTGTCTCAACACGTTCATGAACGTCCTGTGGTTCTTCCTGGGCGGCATTTGGATTGCGTTCACACACTTGCTATGGGGCATCCTGCTGTGCATCACAATCGTGGGAATTCCCTGGGGAAAGCAACACTTCAAACTCATGGAGATTGCCCTCACCCCCTTCGGGCGCGAAATCCTTGACTAAACCACATCACAAATATATACCCACCACAAGGGTCCCAAAACCAGAGCCGCGGCACCACCCAAGTGTCGCGGCTCTGTTGTAGCCCATCCTCTCAAGTCCTCTCCCGTCCTCTTGCGTCCTCTCCCGTCCTCTCCCGTCCTCTCCCGTCCTCTCCTACTCTCCCACTTTCGCAGTACCATCGGCGTGGTGAGGCTTAACTTCTCTGTTCGGAATGGGAAGAGGTGGAACCCTCACGCTATCACCACCTTTGTCTCGTCGGTCATCGCCCTCGCAAGGGCGACCCGTAAGGCCGAGAGTGAACATCGACGGGAACGCCAAGCGCATGCGCTCGCAAGGCAAGCGGCAGCCGAGCGCATGCTCGAACTGACGTCTTACGCTGTGATTTGTATTGCTTGACTCGCGCGCAATTTCGCGCGAGGAAAGTCTTCGGGTGATTAGTACGGCTCGGCTCAGGACATCGCTGCCCGTGCACCTGCCGCCTATCAACGTCGTCGTCTGCAACGACCCTAAAAGGAGATCTTATCTTGAGGTTGGCTTCGCGCTTAGATGCTTTCAGCGCTTATCCGTACCCGACGCGGCATCGAGGTGCCAAACCACTCCGTCGATATGAGCTCTTGGGAGGGATCAGCCTGTTATCCCCGGAGTACCTTTTATCCTTTGAGCGATGGCCCTTCCATTCGGAACCACCGGATCACTATGCTCTAGTTTCCTACCTGGACGACCTGTCTGTCTCCCAGTCAAGCCCGCTTGTGCCATTACACTCTGCGGCCGGTTACCAATCGGCCTGAGCGGACCTTTAGAAGCCTCCGTTACTGTTTTGGAGGCGACCACCCCAGTCAAACTACCCGCCAAGCAATGTCCCCACTCATAAGCGGGTTAGGAACCAGATGCGCAAAGGTCAGTATTTCAACAACGGCTCCACGGCGACTGGCGCCACCGTCTCGCAGCCTCCTGACTATCCTACACATCACGCACCCGGTCACAATGCTAAGCTGTAGTAAAGGTTCACGGGGTCTTTTCGTCCCGTTGCGGGTAATCGGCATCTTCACCGATACTAATTCGTGCAGGTCGGAACTTACCCGACAAGGAATTTCGCTACCTTAGGACCGTTATAGTTACGGCCGCCGTTTACCGGGGCTTCAATTCAGACCTTCACCCAAGCGGGCTGAGCCCTCCTCTTAACCTTCCGGCACCGGGCAGGTGTCAGGCTGTATACCTCATCTTTCAATTTCGCACAGCCCTGTGTTTTTGATAAACAGTTGCCTGGACCTATTCTCTGCGCCTCCGCCTACCGGCGGAGGACCCCTTCTCCCGAAGTTACGGGGTCAGTTTGCCTAATTCCTTAACCATGAGTCTCTCGAGCGCCTTGGTATACTCTACCCGACCACCTGTGTCGGTTTACGGTACGGGCGGACGCGGCCTGACGCTTAGAGGATTTTCTCGGGAGCATGATTACCGCCGCTATCGGCTCGCCGCAATGGGCTCGCCGTACTGTCGGGGCTCGGCTCGGAACCCGGATTTGCCTGGGTCCCTCCACGCCTACCCCCCTTCAACGCGCTATTCCGTCAGCGCGCGGGCGTTTCACTTCTCCGTCTCCCCGTCGCAGCCGTGCCCGGTGGCGGAATGTTGACCGCCTCGGCCATCGGCCTCGCCTCGCGGCTTAGCCTTAGGGCCCGACTGACCCTGATCCGATTAGCGTGGATCAGGAAACCTTGGTCTTACGGCGAGGGTGTTTCTCGCACCCTTTATCGTTACTTATACCTACATTTGCTTTTCCAGCGGCTCCAGCATGCCTCAAGGCACGCCTTCGGCGCCGCTGCAATGCTCCCCTACCAACCGCCCCTCAAGGGGACAGTTCCACGGCTTCGGTACCGGGCTTCATGCCCGATTATTATCCACGCGCGACCGCTCGACCGGTGAGCTGTTACGCACTCCTTGGATGAATGGCTGCTTCCAAGCCAACATCCCGGCTGTCTCTGCGGTCACACTTCGTTATTGTCTCCAACTTAGCCCGGATTCCGGGACCTTAGCCGGTGGTCTGAGTTGTTCCTCTCTCGGACACGGACGTTAGCACCCGCGCCCTTACTCCCCGGTAGCGGCCGGCGGCATTCGGAGTTCGGCAGGACTTGATAGGCGGTGAAGCCCTCGCATCCTATCGGTCGCTCTACCTCACGCCGGTCTCAAACCGGAGGCTGCACCTAAATACATTTCGGGGAGTACGAGCTATCTCCAAGTTTGATTGGCCTTTCACTCCTACGCACACCTCATCCGTAAGCTTTTCAACGCTTACCGGTGCGGACCTCCAGACGGAGTCACCCGTCCTTCATCCTGGACATGCGTAGATCACTTGGTTTCGCGTCTGCCTCCGCCGACTTCACAAACGCCCTGTTCGGACTCGCTTTCGCTTCGGCTGCGGGCCTGATGGCCCTTAACCTCGCCGGCGACGGCAACTCGTAGGTTCATTATGCAAAAGGCACGCGGTCACCCCACGAAGGGGCTCCCACAGCTTGTAGGCGCACGGTTTCAGGATCTGTTTCACTCCTCTGCTCGAGGTTCTTTTCACCTTTCCCTCACGGTACTTGTGCGCTATCGGTCTCTCGGTAGTATTTAGCCTTGCGGGATGGGCCCCGCCGATTCCCGCAGAATTCCTCGTGCTCCGCGGTACTCAGGTGCCGGCTGACCTCGCGCGCGACGTTTCGCCTAAGGGGCTCTCACCCGCTGCGGCCCCGCTTTCCAGCGGGTTCGGCTACGGCTCGCGCGTCGGTACTGGCGCCGGTCCTACAACCCCGGTCCCGGCCAGAATGACCGCACCGGTTTGGGCTCCTGCGCGTTCGCTCGCCACTACTTGCGCAATCGTTGTTACTTTCTCTTCCTGCGGGTACTAAGATGTTTCAGTTCCCCGCGTTCGCCCCGACTCATCGCCGGTGTGGGGATCGCTCCCCACGGGTTTCCCCATTCGGACATCGCCGGGTCACAGGGCATTTGCCCCTCGCCGGCGCTTTTCGCAGCTTGTCACGTCCTTCGTCGCCTCCGAGAGCCACAGGCATCCCCCGTGCGCCCTTCGTAACTTTCCTATTCGTTTCATCGTAAGATCTCGCTCGATTTTACTCGACTACTCTCGCTTGTCTTGCTTTACGGCACCCCCAAAAGGGCGCCCGCAACACTTCGCGTTCCCATCATGTCAATGTCCGCTCTCAATTTTCGTAGTCCCAGGCAGACTTGAACTGCCGACCTCTACATTATCAGTGTAGCGCTCTAACCGACTGAGCTATAGGACTGTCCGCTCAAGCCGCCACTAAAGGGCTGCGAACTATATCGCGTGCAATGAATGGCTTGACGAAGCCGTCAACGGTGAGACACGCCGGAAGGCACGCAGCGCGCCGCCGGATATTTGCCTCTCGCCGACCCATCATGGTCCACGACGCAGGTCGCGACACCACCCGCGGCGCAAAAAAACGCGCGCGGACAGAGAACCCTGCGGGCCACGGAACGGGCGACCGCCATAAGCATTTATGGTACGGGACACGCTCCAGAAAGGAGGTGTTCCAGCCGCACCTTCCGGTACGGCTACCTTGTTACGACTTAGCCCCAGTCACTTGTCTTACCCTTGGCCGCTC